>JBEGOE010000027.1:0-6637 GCA_041182165.1 Actinomycetota bacterium | reverse complement strand
CGTGATCGTGCGCGACACCGACGCCGAGGCCCGTGCGGCTGCGTCGCACCTGATGTCGGCGGTCGACGACGCCACGGGTGCGAGCATCAGGGCCCGGTCGCTCGACAGCGCGTCGGCCGGCGTTCGCCGTCAGGCCGAGCTGCGCGACGCCGCCGACCTCGACGGCTTCGTCGAGCCGCACCTGTGGACCGGCATCGGCCGCGCCCGCAGCGGTTGCGGCGCCGCCATCGTGGGTGACCCCGACCAGGTGCTCGCCACGCTCGCCCGCTACCGCCAGGTGGGCATCGATGCGTTCATCCTGTCCGGCTACCCCCACCTCGACGAATGCGACCGCTTCGCCTCGCTGGTCCTGCCGCACCTGGAGCACGCACCACTGGTGTCCTGAGGCCTTCGTCGCCTTCTGGGAATCGTCCGTATCACCGCAAGGTTCCGGCTAGGTTGCCACGGTTGGTGGCGGAGGCTCGGCGATACGGCGGCCGCCGGTGTCGATGCCGCTGGGGCGACCGGCGATCGCTCCGGCTGGGAGCCGGGGGTGATGAAGGGGGTCGACCCTGGTGTCGTCGTTCGGTAGTGGCGGGTCGGGTCGGTCGGCATCTCGCACGGATGGGGCGGGGACGTCGTTGTTCACGTGGGATCCGCGTGGGTTGTCGCGCGACGCCTCGCGGCGATCACGACCCACACCGCGCGCTTCGCCCCGAACGCGCCCCCACCAAGAGCAGCGCCCGCCACTCGAACTCGCCCTTGTCGGGACGATGTGCGCCGAAGGTGCTTGAGCCGGAGGCCGTTCCTGTCGATATCTCCCGCGTGACCGATGCTGCGGCCCCTGCGTTCCGACGACGACGGCTCATCCTCGCGTGGTCGGTGACCTGGACGGTGCTCGTCGTCGGGCAGGTCGCTGCGTCGGTGCTGCCCGGCGAGCAGCCACTGTGGGTGAGTCCCGTCGGCCTGTTCGTCATCGTCGTGATCGCAGCGTCCGCATGCGCGGTGGTGGCAGGCGCCGTCGTCGCGGTCGGGTGGCGCGACGACACCTCGGAACTCGGCTTGCTCGGTTCGTTCACCATGGCGGTGTCCGTGTTGCCGCTGGTGCACGGCATCACCACGCCGGGTGTCTGGTACGGGCCGAACGAGGCCACCATGTCGTCGGTGTTCTGGGCATTGCCGGTCGCATCGTTGGCCGTCGTTCCTCTCGTGGCACCTCGCGCCGGCTGGTCGCGCGCCGTGAGCCGCCGATGGCGGCCCTTCGTGGCGGCACACCTCGCGCTGGTCTTCGGCCTCGCGGTCGGATTGCTCCTCGATACGGCGCTGTTGCCCGTGTGGCCGATGGGTAGCGTCACCTCGATCTGCGTAGCCGTCGTCGCCATGTCCGTCTGTGCAGGGTTGTCGTACCGTCAGGTGCGCCTGGCGATGATCGCTGGTTCGTGGAAGCCGCTGGTGGTCTCGGTCGGCTTCGTGTTCGTCGGTGTGTCGAGCCTCGTGTGGGTGGGCCGCGCGCCGTTCACCTTCGGCTTCTGGCTGGCCCACGCCTTCGATATCGGGGGTGTGTTCCTGCTCACACTCGGAGCGATACGCGTGCTCCGCCAGCGCGAGGAACTCCGCCAGGTCCTGCGCCCATTGACGGTCCACACGCCGCTGGCGGCGTTCGATCTCGGGCTCGATCCGCTCGTGCACCGATTCGTCGCGTCGTTGGAACGCAAGGATCCGATCACCCGAGACCACGTGGTCCGCTCCGCAGAACTGGCGATGGCGGTCGGTGAACGGCTCGGCATCGACGGTCACGATCTCCAACTGCTCGGTCTCGGTGCGTTGCTCCACGACATCGGCAAGCTCGAGGTGCCGGACGCGATCCTCAACAAGGACGGGCGGCTCACGCCAGCGGAGTACGAGGTGGTCAAGGCCCACGCTGCCGTCGGCGACTCGCTCGTCCGGGCCTCCGTCGTCCTCGCACCGATCGGTCCGATCGTGCGCGGTCACCACGAGCGATATGACGGAACCGGCTATCCGGACGGCCTTTCCGGCTCTGGGACTCCGATCATGGCTCGGATCGTCAGCGTCTGCGATGCCTTCGACGCAATGGCGGAGACGCGGCAGTACCGGCAGGGGATGGGGGAGGAGCGGGCGATCTCGATCCTCCGTGAGCATGCCGGATCTCAGTGGGACCCGGAGATCGTGGAGGCGCTGGTCGCCGTCGTCGGCGATGGTCGGATCGAGCGTGGCGCACTGTCCGACGTCGGCCGACGCCACGACCATGGAGAGGATCCGCGGCCCCGGCGCTGCGGCTGCGCTGACGCGCTCCCACCGGACGATGCGACGGAACTCCTTGCGACGACCTGAACGACTGCGACACAGATCGGTCGGGGTGCGTCGTACTGGCCGCATGGGCGAGGGCGAGAGGTCTTTGAACCGGCCGGTCTTTTGCATCAGGTTCGGTTAGGTGTTGGGGCTTGGTGTTGGGCTCGGGGTCGAGCGTAGTGATCGTGTTCGAACTCGGCGGGTGGGATGTCGCCGAGTTCGCTGTGGAGGCGGCGGTTGTTGAACCACTCGACCCAGGCGAGGGTCTCGAGCTCGACGTGTTCGGCGTTGCGCCAGGGGCCTCGCCGACGGATCAGCTCGGTCTTGGAGAGCCCGTTCACCGTCTCGGCCAACGCGTTGCCTGATCCTTGAACTCAGGCGTGTACTCCTTCTTCGCTGGCATCTTCCGATCCTCTCAGGGACTCAGAGGACCTGATGCAGAACCCCGGTCGGTTCAGTTCCACCGCTGGCAATGTGCTGCCATGGGCCGATGAGCGAACATCACCCCCGGGCCGCGTCGATCAGTCACCGCCGACCGCGGCGTGAGCTGCGGCCTTCGAGGCGCGGGTAGCTGAGCGGATGGTCGCGCAACAGCGGTTGGCGCTTGCGGAAGCCTGGATTGCTTCCCGGATCGTTCGGGAAGGTGCCGAAGCGATCGGCCCACAGCACTTGCTGGACGACCGGGAGGTCGTCGGTGCCGTAGTGCTCGAACCAGGCCGACATGCGCGACCGATCGGCGAGCACCCAGCGGTCGGGCACGTCGACGATGCGCACATCGGTGCAACACGTGGCGAGATCACCGGCGCCCAGGCCGACCAAGCCCTCGCGCCGTGCTGCTACGACGGCGTGCACCAGGTGGTGAGCTGCATCGAGAGATGGGCCGAGCACCACCAGTTCGGGTTGGCCGAGCGAGGCGAGGCCCGCGGTGTACGACCAGGGCTTCGAGCTCGGTGTGGTGCACCGGCAGCCCGGCACCGAACATGGGCCGTAGCCGATGTGACGGACCACGAACCCGTACCGGGCGATGATCTCTTCGTTGGACAGTGGGGGAGCCGGAAGGCTCGATGGCGTGGGATCGTCGTAGTTCGCCATGCCAGCCAGTGTGACCAAGGGGTGTGACGAGGCACGGCGAGAGCGACAATCCGGCGAAGTACCCAAATGGCCATACCATTGGTATGTTTAGTTGGTTCTATGAGGAGCTTCGCGCAGGCCAGCACGCTTGATCCCGTTCCCGGCGACATCGTCAGCCTGCTGCGCCGGATCGACATGGCAGCCGGCGCTGAGGCGCGCCACGTCGACCAACTTCCCCAACTGCTCGGCGCCCTCCAGGAACAAGCGCGCATCGAGTCGGTCACTGCGTCGAGCGCCATCGAAGGCGTTTTCGTCGCTGACGCCCGGGTGTCCAGCCTTCTGTCGGGCGATCCGCAACGCATTCGCAGTCGCAGCGAAGCCGAGTTCGCCGGCTACAGCGCAGCGCTCGACTACCTCAACCAACAGGACCCGGGTGAACTCACCGTCGGACTCGTGTTGCACCTCCATCGACTGCTGTTCTCCTTCACCGACGGTCGCGGCGGCCACGTCAAGGCCGAGGACAACCTGGTCGTCGACCGTCATCCCGATGGCAGCACCAGCACGCGCTTCGCCCCGGTCGGCTGGCAGGAGACACCGTTCTACATGGGCGAGCTCGTCGCTCGTACCAACACTGCGCTGCTCGACACCGAGGCTCATCCACTCCTGAACATCGCAGCGTTCGCGCTCGACTTGCTGTGCATCCATCCGTTTGCCGACGGCAACGGCCGCGTCGTGCGGCTCGCCACGAGCCACCTCCTGCAGCGGTCGGGCTACGGGGTCGGCAAGTACGTGAGCGTGGAACAACTCATCTACGAGACCAAGGACGAGTACTACCAGGCGCTTCAAGCGTCGACGACGGCCTGGTTCGACGATGGCCGACACTCTGTCTGGCCGTGGGCCGCATATCTGCTTGGCCGACTCGACGCCGCGTACGCGCGTTTCGGCGCCCGAGTCGCCGCAGGAACGGGAGGTGGAACCAAACAACACCGGGTACGCGACTTCGTGCTGCTGCACGCCCCGGCGCCGTTCACCATCGCCGACATCCGACGCGCGCTGCCCGGCGTGAGTGACAACACCATCCGGTTGGTCCTCGGCGAACTGAAGGATCAAGGGTTGATCGCCAACGACGGCACCGGCCGCAGCGCGAGCTGGCATCGCGTCGGTGATTGAGGCACAGAAGCGGCAGGTGTCTTGCATCAGGCTTGGGGCACGGTAGGCCGGCGTCTCGGCGGCGGTGCCTCGCTCACTACACTCCGCTCGCGGCGTGGGGCCGCCAGAGGGACACGAGGCTGCGATGACCACTCCGAATCTTCCGGGCCGACTCGGCAATCCCGACCTGACGCTGGGCGACGATCCCCGTGCCGACCCGCGCATGGTCGCAGCGATGCGCCCCATCGGGCTGGCCGAACGGACGCCGCCGCAGCCGGTCACCGTCAACAGCCCGCTCGACGAACTGCACGAGTTCAACGCGATCGCCGAGAGCGGCTACGACATGCTGTTCGGGATGCTCACCGCAGACCTGGCGCCGGTGGAGGGGGTCATCCGCTCGGTCGAGGTGATCCGCGGTGTCGACGGCAACGACATCACCCTCTACCTGCACCGCCCCGCGCAGTCGTCGGGCCCGCTGCCCGGTCTGCTGCACCTGCACGGCGGTGGCATGACCATCCTCGAGGCCTCAGGTACCGGGTACCACCGTTGGCGCGACACCCTCGCAGCCACCGGCATGGTGGTGTGCGGTGTCGAGTTCCGCAACGCCAGCGGCAAGCAGGGGCCCTTCCCGTTCCCGGCCGGCCTGAACGACTGCACCTCGGCGCTGTTGTGGTTCGCCGAACAGCGCAGCCGGCTCGATGTGAGCACGATCGTGGTCTCGGGCGAGTCGGGCGGCGGCAACCTCACGCTGGCCACCACCCTCCAGGCCAAGCGGCAGGGGCACCTCGACCTCATCGACGGGGTGTACGCCCAGTGCCCGTACATCTCCAACGCGTACGCGTCGCCCGTGCCCGAACTGACGTCGCTGTTCGAGAACGACGGCTACTTCCTGAGCTGCGAGCAGATGGGCGTGATGGCCATGCTCTACGACCCCTCGCACGAGAGCGCCACGAACCCGCTGGCATGGCCGTACCACGCGTCGCTCGACGACCTCGCCGGGCTGCCGCCGCACGTCATCTCGGTGAACGAGCTCGACCCGCTCCGCGACGAAGGGCTCGCGTACTACCGCAAGCTGGCAGCAGCCGGGGTTCCGGTGGCGGCGCGCACCGTGAACGGCACGTGCCATGCCGGCGACTGCCTGTTCGAAGCCGCGATCCCCGAGGTGTTCCACGCCACGATCCGCGACATCAAGGCGTTCGCCGACTCGTTGTGATCCCGAGTCGTCAGGTTCCGGTCACCTCCTGGTCACCTGACAACACGAACCGATCAGGCCGAAAGCGGTACAGTCGTTCTGTCTTGGGCTGCAACGGAGCACGCCCATCCGAGTGTGGAGGAACCCCGTGAGCGAAGCGCCCGTCGCTCGACGACCCAAGCGCGAGGTCCCGCCGCTGCCGGCCGATCAGAACGCTGCCGTCGACGCAGCGCTCGAGGCCGGTGGCCGCGACCACACCCGTCTGCTCGTCGTCCTGCACCACCTCCAGCACAGCCTCGGGTACATCCCGCCGGCCACGGTGCGCCCCATCGCCAGGGCCCTCGGGCTGTCGCGGGCCGAGGTGCACGGGGTGATCAGCTTCTACCACGACTTCCGCACCGAGCCCGGTGGGCAGCATCACGTGAAGGTGTGCCAGGCCGAGTCGTGCCAGGCCGCCGGGGGCCGCGAGCTGTGGCCGTCGCTCGAAACGGCACTCGGCTGCGCAGCCGGCGAGACGGCGGCCGACGGTTCGGTCACGCTCGAGGTCGTCTACTGCCTCGGGTTGTGCGCTGCATCACCCGCCCTGCTCATCGACGACGAACCGGTCGGCCGGCTCACCGAGGCCAAGGTCGCCCAGGTGGCCGCACGGGCCCGGAGCCTGTCATGACCACCTCGGTGTTCGTCCCCTGCGACGCGATCGCCCTGTCCCTCGGCGCCGACGACGTCGCGGCTGCCATCGCCCAGGAAGCCGCCCGCCGCAACCTCGACGTGCGTGTGGTGCGCAACGGGTCACGCGGGCTGTTCTGGCTCGATCCGCTGGTCGAGGTCGACATCGACGGGGTGCGCCACGGCTACGGCCCGGTCGAGGCAGCCGATGTCGCTTCGCTGTTCGATGCCGGGTTCCTCAGCGGGGGCGACCATCGCCTGGCGCTGGGC
>JBEGOE010000026.1:0-3441 GCA_041182165.1 Actinomycetota bacterium | reverse complement strand
CCCGCCTGGCCGCACGACCACGACCGCGACCGCACGATCGCCGCGATCGGACATGCCGACCCGAGAGAGGCAGCGGGCTACCGCCGCTACGCCGAGGCGGCGATGCCCGCCGTGCGGCTGGTCTTCGACGCGGCCAACGACCCGCCAGGCCTGGTCGGCATCACCCGCAAGGTGCTGTCGAAGCGCGGCGCCGGCGTCAGCACACTCCTGCGGTGGAGTCGCCGCAGTGCCGCCGACGTGATGCGCGAGTACTTCACCGCCGACGCGTTGCAGGGACCCGCGATGGTGACGGGTCCGATGGTGTGGGGCATCTCGCCCGAACTGCCGGGCACCGGGCTCGGTGCGCTCACCTATGCCCTCCGCCACGTCGGCACCGTCGGCCGCCCGGTCGGCGGCAGCGGCATGGTGCCCGCGGCGATCGAGCGCTCGTTCGTCGCCGCCGGCGGCCAGGTGCGCCTGAATACCAGGGTCACGGCGATCACGTGCGACGGCCCGGCGGTGCGCGGTGTCACGCTCGACGACGGCACCGAGGTGACAGCCCCCATCGTGGTCTCGGCCTGCAACCCGCACGACACCTTCCTCGCCTGGCTGACGAACCCGCCGCCGCAGGCACGGCCCCTCATCGAGCGCTGGCGGGCAACCCCGCACCACGAGGGGTACGAGTCGAAGATCGACGCCGTCATCACCGAGCTGCCGAGGCTGCGTGCCCTCGAGGCGATCGAGGGCCCCGAGGACCCGTTGCTCGGCACCGCCATCATCTCCCCCACCCTCGCCGAGATGCACCACGGCGCTGCGCTCATGCGCGAGGGCCGGGTGCTCGACCGCCCGGGCATGTTCCTCAACATCCCGACCGTGGCCGACCCGACGATGGCACCCCCCGGCGGCCACATGCTGAGCCTCGAGACGCTGTACACGCCCTACGGCCTGCGGGGTGGCTGGCGAGGCAGCACCGAGCCCCGGCGCTGGCTCGAACAGCTCGCCACCCTTGCTCAGCCCGGCTTCCTCGACGGTCTCGGCGAGTGGCGGGCGATGACCCCCGACCGCTACGAGAGCGAGTTCCACCTACCGGCCGGTCATGCCACCAGCTTCTCGGGCGGTCCGCTCGCCGCGCTCACGAACCGCCAGCCCGAGCTGACCCGCTACGAGACGCCGGTCGAGGGCCTCTACCTGACCGGTGCAGCCACCTTCCCCGGGGCCGGCGTGTGGGGTGCCAGTGGTCGCAACGCCGCCCTCACGGTGCTGAAACGCAGCTGACCTGGCTACAGTGGCCATTGCCAACGGGGAGTAACCCCATCCACATGGCGGTCGTCAACACGATGGGCTCCGGCCCATCCGGCCGCTGTGGCCCAGCCAGGGCGGGTGAGACCAGAGGCACCAGGCAGTCAGTCAGGTGTCGAAAGGATCCTCCATGTACACGACCAACGGTTCGTTCTCGCTCGGCAAGCTCGCCGGCATCCCCTTCCGGGTGCACTGGAGCGTGGTGCTCATCGCCGTGTTCTTCGGCACGAGCCTCGCCGCCCAGTACGGCGCCGTCGGAGCGATCGTGGCGATCGTGGCGTTCCTCGGTTCGATCGTCGCCCACGAGTTGGCCCATGCGCTCACCGCGCGTCGCTACGGCGTGAAGACCACCGCCATCCAACTCTGGGCCCTGGGCGGTGTGGCACAGCTCGACCGCGAGGCCCCCACGGCACGCGCCGAGGGATGGATCGCCATCGCCGGCCCGCTCGCCAGCATCTCGATCGGTCTCGTGTCCGGCGGGGCCGTCCTCGGCGCCCTCGCCCTCGACCACCGCAGCGTCGCGGTCGACATCGTCGGGTGGCTCGGCCTCGTCAACCTGATCCTCGCCGTCTTCAACCTCCTGCCCGGGTCGCCGCTCGACGGCGGCCGGGTGCTGAAGGCGTGGCGCTGGGGCCGTCACGGCGACAAGTTCCGCGCTGCCAAGGAGGCCGGGAACGCCGGCAAGGCGGTCGGTTTCTCGATCGCCGGCATCGGCGCCGTCATGCTGTTCAACGACATGCCGGGCCTCATGCTCATCGTCACGGGTGTCTTCATCGCGATCAGCGCGAATGCCGAGATCGCCGCCACCGACCTGGCCCAGCGGCTGCAGGGCGTACGAGTGCGGGACCTCACCTGGTTCGGGGTGGCGCACGCCTCGACCGACACCGATGTCGACACGATGCTGTGGCAGCGCTCGCGTCTCGGCGGGGCCGGCGTCGTGGCGGTCGAGCAGGCCAACGGCGATCTCGCCGGAGTCGTCAGCGAGGAGCAGTTGCTGTCGCTACCGATCGAGCGGAGGCCGTTCGTCGCGCTCGCCGCGCTGATGACCCCGTTCGACCGGGTCGCCCAGGCAGACCCAGACGAAGAGCTCTCGGCCGTGCTGTCGAGGCTCAACCCCTCGGCGCCGTTCGTCACCGTGTGGCGCGAGGGCAAGCTGCTGGGTGTCGTGCCGAAGGCGAAGCTCCTGTCCAAGCTGAAGGCGACGGCAGCCCAGTCCTGACGACGTGGCTCAGGCGTCCCTCACGCTCCAGTCGCGCTTGGCGACCGGCTCCTTGTCGCTCCAGGGGAAGTTGATCCACTGGTCGGTGCGCTTCCAGACGTAGTCGCACTGCACGACCGAGTGGCTCTTCTCGTACAGCACCGCGGTGCGCACCTCGGCCACCTTGCCCTCGCAGAACTGCTGCACGCTGCGCAGCGTGTGCCCGGTGTCGGCCACGTCGTCGGCGATGAGGATGCGGGCATCGCTGACGTCGACGAAGTCGGGAGCGGGTGGCAGGATGCGGGGCACCTCGAGGCGCTCGTCGACCCCGGTGTAGAACTCGACGTTCATCGTGTAGACGTTCTTGACGCTGAGGGCGTAGCCGAGGGCACCGCCGATCAGCAGACCGCCGCGCGCGATCGACAGGATCATGTCGGGCTCGTAGTCATCGGCCACCATCTGGGCCAACACACGCGAGGCCTCACCGAAGATCTCCCACGTCATGATCTCTCGTTCGTCGGACACACTGGCTCCACTCGCGGCTCGGGGCGTCCACTCGACGCCGATGGGCCAAACCTAGACGATGCCGTCCGGCGGCTCACCAACGCCGCCGGGGCCACGGTGACGGGCCGATCGTCAGAGCGCGATGTCGGACGGGCGCACGGGTACGCGCAGCAGGTCCTTGCCGATCGCGTCGCGGATCGCCGCGACGACCGCTGGTGTGCTCGAGATGGTGGGCGGCTCGCCGACCCCCTTCGCCCCGAGTGGCGCCATCGGGTCGGGCTCCTCGATCAGGCTCACCACCACGTCCGGCATGTCGAGCATGGTGGGCAGGAGGTAGTCGGTGAAGTTGGCGTTGCGCACCCGACCCTCGGTCTGGATGATCTCCTCCATCACCGCGAGGCCGACACCCTGGGCGATGCCCCCCTCGATCTGACCGAGCACCGACAGCGGGTTCAGGGCCC
>JBEGOE010000025.1:0-6061 GCA_041182165.1 Actinomycetota bacterium | reverse complement strand
GGCGTGGGCCGCCACGCCGCCGGCCGAGCGGGCGCGCCTCATGCACCGGGTGGCCGACCTCGTCGAGGAGCGCATCGAGCAGCTCGCCATCGTCGAGACCACCGACAACGGCGCCCTGTTGCGCAGCCATCTCCGGGGCGTGATGCCCCGGGTGGCGCACAACTTCCGGTTCTTCGCCGACTACCTGGTGAACGACCTCCATCACCCCGACTTCGACACCCGCGGCCACACCAACCACGTCAGCTGGGACCCCAGCGGCCCGGCCGTGCTCATCACGCCGTGGAACGCGCCGCTGATGCTCGCCTCGTGGAAGGTCGCCCCGGCGCTCGCGGCCGGTTGCACCGTCGTGCTGAAGCCCGCCGAGTGGAGCCCGCTCACCGCCTCGCTGCTGGCCGACATCACCGCCGAGGCAGGCATCCCTGCCGGGGTCTTCAACGTCGTCCAGGGCCTCGGCGAGGAGGTCGGCGACGCGCTCACGGGCGACCCCCGGGTCAGCCGGATCAGCTTCACCGGCTCGGTGCCGACCGCCCGTCTGATCGCCCGGTCGGCATCGGCGAACCTCACGCCGTGCAGCTTCGAGTTGGGTGGCAAGAGCCCGCTCGTGGTCTTCGCCGACTCGGACATGGAGGCCGCCGTGGCCCATGCCGTCGAGCAGTACGACAACGCCGGCCAGGTGTGCCTCGCCGGCGTCCGCATCCTCGTCGAAGAGTCGGCACGCGACGAGTTCGTCGAGCGTGTCGTCGCAAAGGTGGCGGGACTCCGTCAGGGCGACCCCCGCGACCTCACCACCGACATCGGCCCGCAGATCAGCCGCGAGCACGTCGATCGCATCGACGGCTTCGTCCGCCGGGCGATCGCCGATGGCGCCGAGCCGGTCGTTGGCGGCGGCCCGAACACCGATCTCGGTGGTCTCTACTACCGTCCGACGCTCTTCACCGGCGCCCGCCCCGGCTCCGAGATCCTCACCCAGGAGGTGTTCGGCCCGGTGCTCACGCTCCAGACCTTCACCGACGAGGAGGAGGCGATCGCGATGGCCAACGGCACCGAGTTCGGCCTGGCCGGGGTGCTGTTCACCGGCGACCCGGCCCGGGCCGAGCGCGTGGGCGCCCGTCTGGTGGCCGGCACCCTGTGGGTGAACTGCTTCTTCGTCCGCGATCTGCGGGCCCCGTTCGGCGGCAGCCGACACAGCGGCGTCGGTCGCGAAGGCGGCACCTGGAGCTTCGACTTCTACTGCGACGTGAAGAACACGTGCACGAACCACGATCGTTGGACGGTCTGAACGGGCATCGCTGGACGGTCGGAACGGGCCTGCTACCGTCCCGCCCGCAGATTCTCCCGGGGCACTTGGCGTTGGGGCTGCCGAGCGGTAGCATTGCTCCTCGGCCCTGTTCCGCCTGCGCGTGCCCCGGTACGTTCACGCATCGATGGGGTACCAGTTCTGTCCCGATCCCGTCCGTGAAGTCGCAAGGAGAATCCCCTGCCCAAGCCCAAAGACGACGCCATCGTGCTCGAAGGCACGATCCTCGAGTCCCTCCCGAATGCGATGTTCCGGGTGGAGCTCGAGAACAGCCACAAAGTGCTGGCGCACATCTCGGGAAAGATGCGGATGCACTACATCCGCATCCTCCCTGGCGACAAGGTCCAGGTCGAACTCACCCCGTATGACCTCACCCGGGGTCGCATCACGTACCGCTACAAGTAACCCCCACATCCGAAGAAAGACCCGGTCATCATGAAGGTCCGTCCGAGCGTGAAGAAAATTTGCGAAAAGTGCAAGGTCATCCGCCGGCACGGTGCCGTTCGTGTGATCTGTGAGAACCCGCGCCACAAGCAGCGGCAGGGCTGAGGAAGCGACATGGCACGAATTTCAGGCGTCGACATCCCCCGTGAGAAGCGGTTGGAGATCTCGCTCACGTACATCTACGGCATCGGCAAGCCGACGGCGCAGCGCATCTGCAGCGACACCGGCCTCGATCCGAACCAGCGGGTCCGCAATCTCACCGAGGACGAGGTCAACAAGATCCGCGCCTGGGTCGATGCCAACCTCACCGTCGAAGGTGACCTCCGCCGCGAAGTCCAGCAGGACATCAAGCGCAAGATCGAGATCGGGTGCCTCCAGGGCGTTCGCCACCGCAAGGGCCTCCCGGTCCGCGGTCAGCGCACCCACACCAACGCTCGTACCCGCAAGGGACCGAAGAAGACCGTCGCCAACAAGAAGAAGGCCGTGAGGAAGTAACGATGGCTAAGCCGAAGCCGGGCGGTCGTCGCCCCCGCAAGCGCGAGCGCAAGAACGTCACCAATGGTGTCGTTCACATCAAGAGCTCGTTCAACAACACCATCGTCTCCATCACCGACACCGAGGGCAACGTCATCTCGTGGGCGTCGTCCGGTGGGGTCGGCTTCAAGGGGTCGCGCAAGAGCACCCCGTTCGCAGCGCAGATGGCCGCCGAGAAGGCAGCCCGCGCCGCCATCGAGCACGGCCTGCGCCGTGTCGAGGTGCAGGTGAAGGGCCCGGGTTCGGGCCGTGACACCGCCGTCCGCAGCATCCAGAACACCGGTATCGAGGTCACGTCCATCAAGGACGTCACGCCCGTGCCGCACAACGGCTGCCGCCAGCCCAAGCGGCGGAGGACCTGATCATGGCTCGTTACACCGGCCCCAAGGTGCGCGTCTCGCGTCGCCTCGGCACCAACATCTTCGAGAACGAAAAGGGTCGCAAGGCGCTCGAGCGTCGTCCCTTCCCGCCCGGCCAGCACGGCCGCACGCGTCGCCGCAACGCCGGCAGCGAGTACCTCGCCCAGCTGCAGGAGAAGCAGAAGGCCAAGTACATCTACGGTGTGCTCGAGCGGCAGTTCCGTCGCACGTACGAAGAGGCCAACCGGCTCCAGGGCCCCACGGGTGAGAACCTGTTGCGCCTCCTCGAGCAGCGCCTCGACAACGTCGTGTTCCGCGCCGGCTGGGGGAGCACCCGCCCGCAGGCCCGCCAGTTCGTGAACCACGGGCTCATCAACGTCAACGGCAAGCGAGTCGACATTGCGTCGTACCGAGTCCGCAAGGGCGACGTCGTGTCGCTGTCGGCCAAGGCCCAGGCAATGATCGTCATCCAGCACAACATCGACACCCTCGACCGCCGCCTCGTCGGTTGGCTCGAGGCCGGCGAGAGCGGCAAGCAGGTCACGGTCCGCGATCTTCCGCAGCGCGAGCACATCGACGTCCCGGTGCGCGAGTCGCTCATCGTCGAGCTGTACTCCAAGTAACCCGCACCCACCACGTACCCCGAGAGACAGAGGCGTCCACACATGCTCGTCATCCCGCGCCCCACCGTCGAGGCCCTCGACGAGGAGGAGAACAACCGTCAGGCTTTCGCCGTCGGTCCGCTCGAGCCCGGCTTCGGCCACACCATCGGCAACTCCCTCCGCCGCGTGCTCTTGTCGAGCATCCCGGGCGCAGCCATCACGGCCGTTCGCTTCGACGATGCACTCCACGAGTTCGACACCATCCCCGGTGTCACCGAGGACGTCACCGACATCATCCTCAACATCAAAGACGTCGTGCTCACCAGCACGTCCGAGGAGGAGGAGATCATCCTCCGCCTCGACGTCCGTGGGCCGGCTGTCATCACGGCGGCCGACATCAAGCTGCCCAGCGAGGTCGAGATCCTCAACTCCGACCTGCACATCGCGACGCTGAGCGCGAAGGGCCGGCTCGCTGTCGACCTCACCGTCAAGCGGGGCCGTGGCTACCTGTCGAGCGACCGTGACAACCAGAACCGGATCATCGGCGTGGTGCCGATCGACGCGATCTTCTCGCCGGTGCGCCGTGTCATGTTCACGGTCGAGCCGACCCGCGTCGAGCAGAGCACCAACTTCGACAAGCTCATCATCGACATCGAGACCGATGGCACGATGCCTCCTCGCGAGGCGCTGGCCTCGGCCGGAGACACGATGAAGAAGCTGGTCGAGCTCATCGCCGGCCTCAGTGACGAGCCGCAGGGCCTCGAGCTCGGTGAGGTCGCCAGCATCGCTGCCACGTCGCCCGACCTCGACCTCCCGATCGAGGACCTCGACCTCTCGGAGCGCCCTCGCAACTGCCTCAAGCGCGCCCAGATCAACACGGTCGGTGAGCTGCTCACCAAGACCGAGGACGACCTGCTCAACATCACGAACTTCGGCCAGAAGAGCCTCGACGAGGTCAAGCAGAAGCTCGACGAGCGCGGCCTGACCCTCCGCGGCTGACCCCTCGCAACCAGGAAGAACGACGCCATGCCCGCAACACCACGCAAAGCCCGCAACTTCGGCAAGAGTGCCGCCCACCAGCGCCTGATCATGGCCAACCTCGCCGCGTCGTTGTTCGCAGCCGAGGGGATCGTGACCACCGAGGCGAAGGCCAAGGCGCTGCGCCCCATTGCCGAGAAGCTCATCACCAAGGCCAAGAAGGCCCAAGAGGGTGAGCCGCTGCGCATCCACCGCATCCGCCAGATCCAGGGTTACCTGGGCGACAAGGAGATGACGAACAAGCTCGTCGCCGACGTCGCACCCCGCTACCTCGATCGCAACGGCGGGTACTGCCGGATCCTGAAGCTCGGACCCCGTCAGGGCGACAACGCCCAGATGGCTCGCATCGAACTCGTCTGAGACACCGGTCCGGCGCATGAACGCTGAGCACGAGCCCGCCGCCCTGCGGCGGGCTCGTCTCGTTGTCGCCTACGACGGATCGTCGTTCCACGGCTTCGCCGAGCAGGTGCCCCACAATGGAGCCGTCACGCGAACGGTCATGGGTGTGCTGCGCGAGGCGCTCGAGCGAGTGTGTCGTGTTCCGCTCGAGCTCACGGGCGCCGGCCGCACCGATGCCGGGGTGCATGCCTGGGGTCAGGTGGTCAGCGGTGACCTCCCGGCTGTCGTCGACCTCGCTCGTCTCGCCCGTAGCGTGAACCGGATGTGCGGCCCGTCGGTCGTGGTCCGCTCGGCCGAGTGGGCTGATGACCCCGCGTTCGATGCTCGGTTCAGCGCCAGGTTCCGCCACTACCGGTACCACGTGCTCAACCGACCCGTCGCCGTGCCAGCCCTTGCCGCAACCACGTGGCACGTCGCCGAACCGCTCGAACGCTGGGTCATGCAACTCGCCTGCGACCCGCTCATCGGCGAGCACGACTTCTCGAGCTTCTGCCGCAGGCCCAAGGTGAGCGACGGCTACGACGCGCCCTCGCTCACCCGCAGGGTCATCCTGGCGTCGTGGAGCGAGGTGCCGTCCGACTACGGCACGCTGCTGCGCTTCGAGATCCGTGCCAACGCGTTCTGTCATCAGATGGTGCGTTCGATCGTGGGCACCTTGATCGACGTCGGGCATGGCAAGCTCCATGCCGGCGACATCCGGGGCATCATGCTCCGTGCCGACCGGGCCGCTGCCGGGCAGGTCGCCCCGCCGCAGGGCTTGTCGCTCTGGGAAGTCGGTTACTAGGCCCCGCGCAGGGTGAGCAGGTACGGCTCGAACAGTGCAGCGAGTTGCGGCATCCGGTCCGGCTCACTCGTGAACGTGGCCACGTACGCGCTGGTCGGCGTGATCGTGAGCGTCTGCAGGAACGACAGGGCCGGCAGGTTGGGCAGCGTGGCCGACCATCCGATCACCACGAGCTCGACACCGTCTGGGCCGAGAATCCGGCGCTGGTCGACGAGCTGGAAGTCGGGGGCGGCCGCCTGGATGCCACTGATCGCTGCGGCGAGGTACTCATCGAGCGAGATCGGCGCCGTGAGCGCCTCGACGGTGACGTTGATGTTGTCGTCGAAGGAGTCGGACCCGGTGTTCGTGAACCAGTTCCGCACCCCGTTCTGTGTGCTCTCGGTCCACGAGGGATCCATCGACATCGTCCACCCCGCGGGATCGGTGACGACGATCGACCCTGCCGGCACGTCGGGAGCGGGCGTGGTTGGCACCGTGGTCGGGGCGGGTGCTTCGGTGGTGGCCGGAGCCTCGGTGGACGGTGGGGTGGTCGGCAGCGTCAGCGCCGGCTCGGTGGTGGCGGGCGCAGCGGTGACGAGCGGCGTGCTGGCCACCTGCGTGGCGT
>JBEGOE010000024.1:0-5754 GCA_041182165.1 Actinomycetota bacterium | reverse complement strand
CGCCCGCACGAACCTGAATCGGTGAACCCGAGCAGGACTTGACAATTCACACAACTGGGTGGGGTTGGTTCTCGAGATCGGGGTGTGGGATGCGAGCACGTGTGATCTTCGGGTCGACGATGGTGGCGGTCATGGCGGTGTCATCGGATAGCGGTGGGTCGTGCCGCTGCGGCACCGGTCGGCGCGGATGACACGGTCACCGTCGACGAGGCGGCTGCTGCCTTGGCAGACGTCGCGGCCGTGACCGGTCCCTCAGCCCCGACGACTGCGACACCTGATGGATTCATTGCCGAGTCGGCTGGTTCGATCGTCGAACTGCCGAGCGATCCCGCCGACGGGCTGTCCTTGACCACCGCGGACGGCGCGTCGATCGAGATCGGGCTACCGGGAGCAGCGAACGCAGACGACGGGGTCCGCCAGGCGTCCGGTGAAGTCGTGTACGCCGACGCGTTACCGGATGTCGCCGTAGCGGCACAGCCGACACCGGACGGTGGGATGCGTGCGTTGGTCGTGATCGACGGCCCTCAAGCACCCACCGAGTTCAGATTTCCCATGACCGTGCCCGCAGGCGCGTCGCTCGTGCCGTCGCTCGATGGCGGCGTCTCGGTCATTGGTTCCGACGGTGCACCGGTTGCACAGATCATGCCTCCCTGGGCGTACGACGCCAACGGGACCGCCGTGCCGACGTCGTATCGAGTGGAGGGAACAACACTCATCCAGACGGTCAGCCACGCAGGCACCGTCTATCCCGTCGTGGCCGATCCCAGGCTGGCCTTTGGGACATACAACGGGATCTACACAGGTCTGTCGAATCTTTGCCGTCATTCAAAGTGGACATGCAAGACCGTCAACATCACTGTGGCGTCAGTCACGTCGGGCTGGAGAAATTCCTCGTGCGGCGGCCTAGGAGTTGACCTTCGGGGCTTCGCCGCCGGTATCGAAAGTTGCACTTGGGAGCGGGAGGTGACGCTCCGGGTGCGTCTCTACGGATATCGAAGTGGTTCGAATCGGTTGGTGCTGTTGAACGACAACATCTGGGGACCTTCGTATCTCATCGAGAAGACTCATGGTGGATGCGCCGTCGTATGTTGGGGTGCTCCGGAACCACGAGAGTCGCTTGGGGCAAAGGGATGGACGTTCAGCGCACAATGGTGGTGAAGACATGCGACTTGTAGCTGCGCTCGGACTCACCGCCGCCATTGCGCCGGTCGTCGGGCTGGTGACGGGTGCCCATCTCAAGGGGACACGCGGCGCCAGCGTGTCATTGATCTCGCCGCCACTCGACGTACGCGGTGGCACAGCGCTCGCCATCGTGTCAGCGATGGCGCTCGCCTCACTTATCGGCGTGCTAGCCCGCCGAAGCCACGCGACGAATCGAACGGCGTGGATCGCCTGTCTCGGGTCGTTGGTTGCGTTGCCTATCGTGACGACAACCCTCCCCCTCGTGACCTCGAGGACGACCCGCACGTCTCTGTTGATCGCTGTTGCGTTCGCTGGCTGGGTGGCGACACCACCATTCACCGTGATGGACGGGGCCTCTGGAATGATGACGGCTGCCTTCACGACCGCCGCACTCGTGGGTCGGCTGGCGCTCACCGCGCTGGTGGTCAGGTCCATCGTGACCGCTCGTTCGAACGCCCTCCTCAAGGCGCGCGGCGCTGTGTGACCACTTTGGCGATCCCCATGACGCTCACGGCTGGAGCAACACTCATGCCGTCACCGGACGGCGGGGCCGCGATCGTCGACGATGCTGGAACGGTCATTGCGCAGGCTGCCCTGCCGTGGGCCTGTGACGCCGCAGGAGCACCAGCGAGACCTCATACCGCGTTGCGGACGACGTCCTGATCCATACGGTTTCGCATGGTGACTCCGTGTATCTGGTGGTGGCGGACCCTCGACTCACGGTCGGCCGGGGCATCGATCTGTACATGACAGGCCAGGAGATCAAGGCCGTGGGGATCGCTCTGTTGTCCGCCGGCGGTGCTGCCATCATCACGACCTGCAGTCTCGACGCGTTGGACAACCTGCCCATTGCGGGAACGGCGCTGAAGGTGATCAAACTGCTCTGCACCTGGCTGGGTTTCGCGTCCGTCTCGCCGATCCTGTCTGCGATATCGAAGATCGTGAACACGAAGACGTTTTCGACAAGCGTCTGCTATGAGGATAAGGCTGCCGGTAACGGCTCACGGAAGGCGGTAGGTCGTGGCAACTGCAGCTGGCCGTGATGGTCTGGTGGACCCCATTGGTCGAGCAGTCCGAGTGGTAATCACCCTCGCCCTGTTCTGGGGTGGGCCAGCGACATTGTTCTGCCTCGTCGACCACTGGGTGCTGCGCGGCGTCCTCGGCACGGTCTGGGCGTTCTCGCTGGCACCCGTGCTGAAGCGTCTGCACCTGTTCCCGAAGCTCGGCGTGCGGCTCAGGTGGTGAATGCGGCGATGTTGTCAGCAGCGAGCCTGGTCGTGCCGGATGCCTCCGATCTGATCCAGTTCGCGCTGGTCGTTGCGATCGCGTGCTTGGTGATCGGCGATGCCCGATTGGTTCGGGCACGACGGGCGACGCAGGCGGCCGATTTGGCGGCGCCACTCGGACTCCAGCGCGTGACGCAACGGCGTCGATTCCGGGCGCGGGTGTGGGCCGGGGTCGGCGGCAGCATGACCGGCTACGCGGGCGTCATGCTCGCCGGACCGATCGCCCTCGGCGACAGGGTCCAACCCCTCTGGGTGGGCCTGCTCGTCGTCGGCGTGGGCTGTGTCGCCTGGAACTCGCACCTCCGGCAACAGCACTCGTCCCCGACCGCTTAGCCCGCGGAGCCCAACTCGGTGGCGCGGAGGAAGACGGCATCGAGCATGGGTTCGGTCAGGCGGCCGGTGAAGGTGTTCTGCTGGCTCGGGTGATACGAGCACAGCAGCGTCGGACCGCCCTCGACCGGGACCTCGACGAGGTGGCCGAACTTCGGGCGCGGCCGCACGGCGTACTCCTGACAGGCCGCTTCGTAGGCGAAACCACCGAGGCACACGACCACGCGCACCTCGTCGAGCATCGCCATCTCGCGGCGCAGGAACGGCCGACAGAGGTCGCGCTCGGCGGGCAGGGGCTTGTTGTCGGGCGGGGCGCACTTCACCGCTGCGGTCACCCACGCGCCGTGCAGCTCGAGGCCGTCGTCGACCGACGTCGAGCCCGGCTGGTTGGAGAGGCCGGCGGTGTGCATCGAACGGAACAACCAGTCACCCGACCGATCGCCGGTGAACACCCGGCCCGTGCGGTTGGCGCCGTGCGCCGCCGGGGCGAGGCCGAGCACGAGGATCCGGGCGTGCGGGTCACCGAACCCGGCGATCGGCCGACCCCAGTACTCCTGGTCGCGGTACGAGGCGCGCTTGTCGATCGCCACCTGTTCGCGCCATGCGACGAGGCGGTCGCACCGTCGACAGTCGGCCACATCGGCGGCGAGCCCGGGCAGGGAATCCATGCCGATCACGTTAGGTTTCGTCACGAGATGTCGCGCACCAAGACTCCCCCTCCCCCTGCCTCGACCCTGGTACTGCTGGTCCGCCACGGCCAGACGCCCACCACCGGCAAGCTGCTCCCGGGCCGCGCACCAGGTCTGCACCTGGCCGAGGCCGGCATCGAACAGGCCAAGCGCGCCGCAGAGCGCATCGCGGCCCTCCCGAAGGTCGACGCGATCTACGCCTCACCGCTCGAGCGTGCCCGCGAGACGGCGGCACCCATCGGTGCGGCGTTGGGCATGAAAGTCCAGATCGACAAGGGCCTGCTCGAGTGCGAGTTCGGCGACTGGACAGGCGCCGAGCTGAAGGCGCTGATGAAGCTGCCGGAGTGGGGCACCGTGCAGCGGGCGCCCAGCACGTTCCGGTTCCCGAACGGTGAGAGCTTCACCGAGATGCAGACCCGCATGGTCAGCGCGATCGACCGGCTGCGCGCCAAGCACCCGGGCGGCGTGGTCGTCATGGTGTCGCACGCCGACCCCATCAAGGCTGCGGTGGCCCACGCCATGGGCACCCACATCGACCTGTTCCAGCGCATCGTCATCGGCACCTGCTCCATCAGTGCCGTCGCCTACGGCCACGGTGCTCCCATCGTCCTCACCGTCAACTCCACGGGCGGTTCGCTCGCGGAGCTACGGCCCTCCTGAGGCCATCGCCATGGGCGTGTACTTCGACTTCGACGACGTCGACTCGTTCACCGTCGGCGCCGTCGGCCGGCCGGGCCAGCGCACGTTCCTGCTCCAGGCGCGCCGCGGTCGCGAGCGCGTCACGGTGAAGTGCGAGAAGCAGCAGGCCGCTGCGATCGCCGACTACCTGCGCAAGGTGCTCAACGACCTGCCGCCCGCCGAGGACCGGCCGATGCCGTCGTCGCTCGAGCTCGCCGCCCCGCTCGACGTGGCGTTCGTGCTCGGCCCGGTCGGCCTGGGCTACGAGCGGGCGAACGACCGGGTGCTGGTGCAGCTCGACGAGATCGTGCCGGTCGACGAGGATGGCGAGCTCGACCCCGAGGCGTTGGAGGACCGCAGCCGCGTCCGCGTACTGCTCACCCGCGGCCAGGTCGAGGCGTTCTGCGAGCAGGCCGACCAGCTCATTGCCGCCGGTCGACCCCCGTGCCGGTGGTGCAGCCTGCCGATCGACCCCGACGGGCACATCTGCCCGCGCATGAACTGAGCGGCCCGCGTGAGCGACATGACCGACCGTGCCGATCAGCTCGACCTGCTCGCCATTGGCGAGATCGACATCGAGGGCCGGATGCCGTGGAGCAGCAACGCCACGTTCCTGGTGAACGTCACCGCCGACGACCGTGTCGCCCAGGCGATCTACAAGCCGCTGCGCGGCGAGCGCCCCCTGTGGGACTTCGAGCCCGGCCTGCACCGGCGCGAGCTCGCCGCCTACCGGCTGAGCCACGAGATGGGCCTCGATCTGGTGCCGCCGACGGTCATCCGTGACGGGCCGTTGGGCGAGGGCAGCGTGCAGTGGTTCGTCGCCGCCGACCACCAGCAGCACTACTTCACGATCCACGAGACCCGGCCCGATCTGTACGCCGAGCTCCGGGCAGTGGCGGTGTTCGATGTCATCGCCAACAACACCGACCGCAAGAGCGGTCACGTGCTCATCGACATCGAGGACCACATCTGGGGCATCGACCACGGGCTGTGCTTCGCCGCCGACTTCAAGCTCCGCACGGTCGTGTGGGAGTTCGGGGGCGAGCCGGTGCCCGAGGCGCTCACGGTTGCCGTCGCCCGCATCGCCGAGGGCGTGCCGCTGTCGGTCGCCGCGCTGCTCGACGATGCCGAGGTGGAGGCCATCCAGGAACGGGCGCAGTGGCTCGTCGAGCAGCCGGTGCTGCCGATCGACCACTCCGGACGCCGTTACCCCTGGCCGCTCGTATGACGGACGAGATCGATGCGCTGATCCACCGGGCCGATCTCGATGGCCTCGTCCGCCTCATCGACTCGTTCGGGGCGTCGCGTCAGTGGGACCGGTTGCTCGCGTTGCGCGACCGCTCGCGGGCGGCACTGCAGACGGGCCGCCAGCTCTGGCCCGCTGCCACGCTCGCGGAGTACCGGCTCGCCCTCTGGGCACCGCCCGAGTGGGCGGCACGCGTGCTCGACGAGGAGAGCGGGCGGTTCACCATCGGCCCGCTCACCGAGGTCGTCGCACAGCACCACGAGCTCGCCGCACTGCGGCAGCACCTCCCCGACTCCCCCCGGCTCGGCTTCATCGCCCACGAGCGGGCGCTGCGCGGCGAGGT
>JBEGOE010000023.1:0-3831 GCA_041182165.1 Actinomycetota bacterium | reverse complement strand
GGCGTCGCAGCACCGGGGCCGCCACCTCGGCGAGGTCGAACTGGTCGGCGGCCAGACGGCCGAGCGCGACACGCTCGAAGCCGAGACAGTAGCGGCCCTGCGGGTCGCGGCGCCCGAGGGGAGGCTGTTCGAGCGCCACCACCAGCCGGTGGGCCGTCGCGCGCGGCAGACCGCTCGCTACCTGCAGGTCACCGAGGTCCATCGGTCCGGTCGCGAGCGCCCGCAGGATCGCCACGGCCTTGTCGACGACGCCGACATTGCTTACACTGTCCATATTCAGGAACTCTATCCCACATGTTGGGATACGTTGCGAACACGGAAAGCGAGCCGCGATGACGCAGCCGAAGACACTCCCCCAGAAGATCTGGGACCGCCACCTGGTGCACTCGGCACCCGACGAGCCGGATCTGCTCTACATCGACCTGCACCTGGTCCACGAGGTCACGAGCCCGCAGGCGTTCGACGGGCTGCGCCTCACCGGCCGGCCCGTGCGCCGGCCCGACCTCACCATTGCCACCGAGGACCACAACGTCCCGACGGCCGACATCGACCGGCCGATCGCCGACCCGGTCTCGGCCAAGCAGGTCGAGGTGCTGCGCATCAACACCGCCGAGTTCGGCATCACCAACTTCCCGATGGGTGACCCCCTGCAGGGCATCGTCCACGTCATCGGGCCCGAGCAGGGGCGCACCCTGCCCGGCATGACGATCGTGTGCGGCGACAGCCACACTGCCACACACGGCGCGTTCGGGGCGCTCGCGTTCGGCATCGGCACCAGCGAGGTCGAGCATGTGCTCGCCACGCAGACCCTGCCGCAGTCGCGGCCGCGGTGGATGAGCGTCACGGTCGAGGGCGACCTTGCAGAGGGCGTCACCGCCAAGGACGTGATCCTCCACATCATCGGTGTCATCGGCACGGGCGGCGGCATCGGACATGTCATCGAATACCGCGGCTCGGCCATCCGGTCGCTCTCGATGGAGGGCCGCATGACCGTCTGCAACATGAGCATCGAGGCGGGCGCCAAGGCCGGTCTCATCGCCCCGGACGACACCACGTTCGCCTACCTCGAGGGCCGGGCCCATGCACCGAAGGGCGCCGACTGGGATGCCGCTGTCGCCGACTGGCGCACCCTCGGCACCGACGATGGCGCCGTGTGGGACACCGACGTCGTGATCGACGCTGCCGACATCCGCCCGCAGGTCACCTGGGGAACGAACCCCGGTCAGGTCGCCACCATCGACGACGTCGTGCCGTCTCCCGACTCGTTCGCCGACCCCACCACCCGCGAGACCGTCGCCCGAGCGCTCGAGTACATGGGCCTCGAGCCCGGCACCCGCATCCGCGATGTCAGCGTCGACACGGTGTTCATCGGCAGTTGCACGAACAGCCGCATCGAGGACCTCCGCGCGGCGGCCGCCGTCATGCGGGGCCGCACCGTCACGGTGCCTCGCGTGATGGTGGTGCCTGGCAGCCATGCCGTGAAGGCGCAGGCCGAGGCAGAGGGCCTCCCCGAGATCTTCCGGGCCGCGGGCGCCGACTGGCGCGAGCCGGGCTGCAGCATGTGCCTCGCGATGAACCCCGACAAGCTCGCCCCCGGCGAACGCGCCGCCAGCACGAGCAACCGCAACTTCGAAGGCCGCCAGGGCCGCGGTGGCCGCACCCACCTCGTCAGCCCCGGCGTCGCCGCGGCAACCGCCGTGGCCGGCCACTTCGCCACCCCGTCCGATCTGGAGGTCCTGTCATGAAGGCCGTGCGCATCGTCACCGGTCGGGGCGTGCCGCTGCGCCGCAGCGACGTCGACACCGACCAGATCATCCCAGCCGAGTGGCTGAAGCGCGTCGAGCGCACCGGCTTCGAGAAGGGCCTCTTCTCGACCTGGCGGGACGACCGCAACTTCGTCCTCAACGACGAGCGCTACGCAGGTGCGAGCATCCTCGTCGCCGGGCCGGCGTTCGGCGTCGGTTCGTCACGCGAGCACGCAGTGTGGGCGATCCAGCAGGGCGGCTTCGACGCCGTCATCGCCCCCAGCTTCAGCGACATCTTCCGCAACAACTGCACCAAGAACGGCCTCGTGCCGGTGGTGGTCCCCGAGGCCACCGTCGTGAAGATCTGGGAAGCCATCGAGGCCGACCCGTCCACCGAGATCGTGGTCGACATGGAGCGCCTGCAGGTCGAGGTCCCCTCGGCCGGCATCAGCTCGTCGTTCCCGATGGAGCCGCAGAACCAGCACCGGTTCATCAACGGCCTCGACGACGTCGGCATCACCCTCACCCATGTCGACGCCATCGACGCCTACGAGGCCCACCGCCCGTCATGGCTCACCGCCCGCTGACGCGGGTGCTCAGCGAGCGATGCGCACGGCGATGAGCTCGAGGTAGCGCTTGCCGACGGCCTCCATCGTGAACAGGTCGTCGACGAAGCGGTGTTGCTCGGCGACGACGGCACCGCGGCGGATGCTGTCACCGATGAGGCGCAGCACGCTGGCGGCCACGGTCTCGGGCTCGTCGTCGGGGAGCAGTTCGAGATCGGGCCAGCGGCCGAGGTCGACGCCGGGATAGTTGTCGTGCGGCAGCACGGCGAACACGGGCACGCCAGCTGCCATCACCTCCATGGTGGTGATGCCGAGCCCCCAGCCGCTGAGGTCGTGCCCCTCGCAGTCGGCCGCCGCCGCGTAGTCGCGGACCTCGTCGTGCTCGACACGGCCGACCACCACGAGGCAGTCGTCGACACCGAGCTCGCGCGCCAGGGTGATGAAGTCGTCGGTGTACACATGGCCCACGACGAGCACCTTCACGTCGGGCAGCGAGCGCCGCACGATCGGGAGGGCCCGCACCAACGAGATCCGGTCGCGCAGCGGGATGACGTGGCCGAAGCTCATGACGACGGGAGCGTCGCCGAGCCCGTGGCGCTTGCGCACCGAGGCGCCATCGCCGCGGGCGAACCGGTCGGGCTCGATCGCAGCCGGCACGAAGGCGATGTCGTCCTCGCGGGGCCGATACACCTCGCGAACGTAGGTGTCGATCCGCTTGTCGATGACCACCCACATCGGACCGCCCCACCGGTTGATCGGCTTGACGACGAGGCGATCGCCGAGCCGGATGACCTGCGCCGCCAGGGACCGATCGTGCGTGAGCGCGGTGTGGACGGTGATGATGCGTGGGATGCCACGGCGAGCGGCGAACCAGGTGCTGATGAACGTGAGGTCGAAGAATTGGCCGTTCTGGTGCACGACATCGGGGCGGAAGTCATCGAAGATCCGGCGCATCCGGCGGAGGTTCGATGGGCGCGCAGCGAACGGCAGCGAGTAGTTGAAGGCGATGCGACCGGGCGACAGCGAGAAGCTGGGTAGCCGCACGATGCGGTAGCCGAGGTGCGTCTCGTCGGCGGGGAAGTCGCCGTAGGCCGTGGTGACCACGAGGACCTCGTGGCCCTCGGCGACATACCGCTCGGCGATCCCCTCCGAGAAGTGGGACGAGCCGGTGGTGCGCGGCCAGAAGAAGTTGTTGACGAGCAGGATGCGCATGGGGCGAATCAGCCGACCGTCACGCGCGCTGCGCCCGCCTCGACCGCATCGGCCACCTCGTGGGGCACCATGAGCGATCGGAGCTCGGCGTCGGCATCGGCGGCGCCGCGCACCAGCGCGACGAAGTGCTCGAGCTGCAGTGACAGCGGCTCGCCCGCGTGACGCACGAACGGGATGTCGACGATCGTGTCGGACCGGTACGAGCCGCCGACCATGTCGTGGGTGACGTGGCGGTACACCGTGACGTTCTGTCGCAACAGATCGACCTCGACGAGCTCGTTGGCCGACACGACCGACAGGGTGCGCAC
>JBEGOE010000022.1:0-9594 GCA_041182165.1 Actinomycetota bacterium | reverse complement strand
TCGGCGCGTCGGTCGCCGCCGACATCGCCAACCCCGTTGTCGACTATGTCGACAACGGGGCGGCCACCATCATCGACAACGGCCACACGGTCGAAGTGGGGGTCGAGGGTTCCGGCACGCTGGCACTCGAGGGCGAGGCCTACGACCTGAAGCGCCTCCACTTCCACGCTCCGAGCGAGCACACCGTCGATGGCGTCCTCGCGCCCCTCGAGGTGCGCTTCGTGCACGGGTCGGTCGAGGGCTCGGTCGCGGTGGTGTCGGCGCTCGTGGCGGCGGGCGACCCGGCTCCCGGGTACGAGCCGATCGTGCGTGCCCTGCCCGCCGACGATGCCGAGCACGAGGTCGGTGCGCTGCTCGCCCTCCGCTCGCTGCTGCCCGAGCAGACGACGGCATACCGCTACCGCGGCTCGTTGACCACGCCGCCGTGCACCGAAGGCGTGTCATGGCTCGTGCTCACGACTCCGGTGATGATGAGTCAGGCCCAGATCGACGCGATCGTGTCGCACCTGCCGGCCCCCAACAACCGCCCGACGCAGGAGGTCGACGGCAGGGTGGTGGGCGTCGACGTGACGCCCTGATCAGGCGCCGCGGGTGGCGAGCCGCTCGACGACTCGGAGCAGGCGCTCGACGTCGTCGTGCTCGATGTAGCGCGCCAGGCCCGCTCGAACGAGACCGCCACCGGCCGTCAGACCGAGCGACTCGACCACCTCGACCGCGTAGTTGTGGCCGTCCCAGACCGCCACCCGTTCGGCGGCGAGGGCCTTCGAGACCTCGGCCGGATGCACGCCCTGCACGGTGAACGCTGCAGTGGGGGTGCGGCCCTCGAGGCCCGGGGGCCCGTAGACGCGAACGCCGGGGATCGCCTGCAGACCGCCGAGCAGTGGGGCGAACACCTCGCGCTCGGCTGCGGCCACACGGTCCATGCCTTCCTCGAGCAGGAAGCGCGCTGCGGCCTCGACGCCGGCGATGCCTTCGTAGTTGGGCATGCCGGTCTCGAACCGACCGGGGCCGAGGTCGGGGGCGGGGCGCACCTTGAACGCCGGCAGTGTGTCGATGAGCTCGGGGCTGAGCCACAGGACACCCGTGTGCGGGGCGTACCACTTGTACGGCGACGTGACGAGGGCATCACACCCGAGGGCTGCGATGTCGATGGCGACGTGCGGTGCGAGAGCGACGGCGTCGACGAACACGCGCGCTCCGACGGCATGCGCGGCATCGATGATCGGACGGAGGTCGGGCGTGGTTCCGAGGAGGTTCGATGCGCCGGGCAGCGTCACCCACCGGGTGCGCTCGTCGATCAGGTCGATGACGTGGTGCGGAGGGAGGGTGCACGTGTCGGTGTCGAACGGGGCGAGCACGTGCTCGGCGCCGGCCTGCTCGCACGCGAGCCGCCAGGGCGAGACGTTGGCCTCGTGGTCGAGGCGAGTGCCGACGACCCGGTCGCCGGGACGCAGGGTGGCGCCGACGGCCCGGCTGAACGACAGCGTCAGCGTGGTCATGTTCGGGCCGAAGACGATGCCCGCCGGATCGGCGCCGAGCAGCCGGCCGACGACGTCACGGGTGCGGGCGACCAGTTCGGTCGAGGCGATGGATGCGTCGAACACGCCGCCACTGCACCCGGTGGAGCCGTTCGCCATCCAGGCCGTGGTGGCCTCGATGGCGGTGTCGACGGGCTGGGTGCCGGCCGGCGCGTCGAAGCGCGACCAGCCGTTCGTGGCACCGGGGAACCGGTGCCGCAGGGAGGTGAAGGACATGGGGTGAGAGACGCTCAGGCGCGCGTGACGGCGGTGGATCCGGAGCGCTTCGCAGCCTTGGCGAGCCGCTTGGCGGCGCGGCCCGCGGGCTCGATGTTGCGGGCGTCGAGGTCGCCGATCTCGACGCCGTTGTCGAACAGCACGCGGTACCGCAGCCAGTTGAACCCGTTGGCCAGGTACACCTTGCCCTCGGTGCCGGCGGGCACGCCATCGGGGAGATCGACGGTGGCTCGAACCCGGTCGCCCATGCGGAGCTCGAGTTGCGTGGCGTGCGGCTTGGCCAGGGCGTGCGGCTTCCAGAACGGCATAGGTCCACAGTCTGCCCGATAGGCTCCTCGATCTGTGAAAAGCACGCTCGAAAACATCGAGGACTCGCCGGGCAAGCGCCTCGTGAAGCTCTCCCTCACCGTCGACGAAGCCGAGTTCGACCGCAACATCGACCAGGCATTCCGCAAGATCGCCACCGAGGTCCGGCTCCCGGGCTTCAGGGCGGGCAAGGTGCCCCGCAAGGTGCTCGAGGCACGCATCGGCCTCGCCCCGGCACGCGAGCAGGCGCTGCGCGACGCCATCCCCGAGTACCTGGCCGTCGCCGTGCGCGAGCATGACATCGACCTCATCGCGACCCCCGAGGTCGAGATCACGGCCGGCGAGGAAGACGGCCCCGTCAGCTTCGACGCCACGTGCGAGGTGCGCCCCGAGATCACGGTGCCCGGCTACGGCGGCCTCCGTGTCGAGCTGCCCGCACCGCAGGCCTCCGACGAGGACATCGATCAGGCGCTGAAGGCCGAGCTCCGTCGTCACGGCTCGCTCGTCGACGTCGACCGTGCCGCCGAGGCGGGCGACCACGTCACCCTCGACCTCGCGGGCACCCGCGACGGCGAGCCGGTCATCGGGCTCACCACCGAGGACTGGTTGTACGAGATCGGTCAGGGTTGGGTCGCTCCCGAGTTCGACGCCGAGCTCATCGGCTCCGTCAAGGGCGCCGAACTCGCCTTCACCGCCACCCCCAACGGCACCTCCGAGGCCGCCGACTTCGCGGTCACTGTGAAGAACGTCCAGGAGATGGTGCTGCCCGAGCTCACCGATGAGTGGGTCGACGAGAACATCGGCGAGTTCGACACGGTCGAGGGTTACAAGGCCTCGATCGGCGACCGGATCGACGAGCAGAAGCTGGGTCAGGCCCGCAACGTCTTCGTCGAGCGGGTCACGTCCGCCCTCGCCGAACTCGTCGAGATCGACGCCCCCGAGGCGATGGTGAACGGCGACCTACAGGCTCGTGTCCAGAACACCGTCCAGCAGTTCCAGGCCCAGGGCATCTCCATCGACCAGTGGCTGCAGGCCACTGGTCAGGACTCGGCGTCGTTCGTCGAGGCGCTCCGCACTCAGTCCACCAAGGCTGTCAAGGTCGACCTCGCACTGCGCGCCGTCGCCACGGCCGAGGGCCTCGAGGTCTCCGACGACGACCTCGAGCGCGAGTACGAGCGCATCGCGATGCAGGTCCGTCAGAAGCCGGCACAGGTCCGCAAGGCTTACGAGGCCAACGACGCCGTCACCGACCTCACCGCCCAGATCCTGAAGACCAAGGCGCTCGACTGGCTGCTGCACCACGCCGAGGTCGTCGACCCCGACGGCCAGCCGATCGACCGCGAGCTCGTGATCGGTCACACGCACGACGACGATCACGACGACGATCACGACCATGAAGGGCACGACCATGACTGAGGCGCGTAACTCCATCCCGATGCCCTACGTGGTCGAGCAGACCAGCCGTGGCGAGCGCAGCTGGGACCTCTACAGCCGGCTGCTCAAGGACAACATCATCTTCCTGCAGACGCCCATCGACGACACCGTCGCCAGCGTGCTGTGCGCCCAGTTGATCCACCTCGAGTCGGAGAACCCCGACAAGGACATCAACATCTACATCAACAGCCCCGGTGGCGACATCACGGCGCTGTTCGCCATCTACGACACGATGCAGTTCATCAAGAACGACATCGCCACGATCTGCCTCGGCCAGGCAGCGTCGGCCGCCGCCGTGCTGCTCGCAGCCGGCACCAAGGGCAAGCGCCTCGCACTGCCGCACAGCCGTGTGCTGCTCCACCAGCCGTACGGTCAGGTGGGCTACGGCCAGGTGACCGACCTCGAGATCGCCGCGAAGGAGATCCTCCGGATGCGTGACATCCTCGAGGAGATCCTGGCCCACCACACGGGTCAGCCGATCGAGCGGATCCACCGTGACACCGACCGTGATTTCGTCATGGAGGCACGGGAGGCCATCGAATATGGCATCATCGACGATGTGCTGTCGTCGCGCGAGGCGATCGACCGCACCGGTCCCATCCGCTGACACCGATTCCGAGGGGAAAGACACGTCGTGGCGAAGTTCGGTGACACTGGTGAGCTGCTGAAGTGCAGCTTCTGCGGCAAGAGCCAGAAGCAGGTCAAGAAGCTCATCGCCGGTCCGGGCGTGTACATCTGCGACGAGTGCATCGATCTGTGCAACGAGATCATCGAAGAAGAGCTCACCGAGGGCAGTGAGCTCCGCTTCGACGAGCTGCCCACCCCCATCGAGATCCGCACCTTCCTCGACGACTACGTGGTCGGCCAAGACGAAGCCAAGAAGATCCTCTCGGTCGCGGTCTACAACCACTACCGGCGCATCCAGTACCAACAGAACGCCGGTGTCGGCCGCCGCGACGAGGTCGAGTTGCAGAAGAGCAACATCCTCCTGCTCGGCCCCACCGGTTGCGGCAAGACGCACCTCGCGCAGACCCTTGCCCGACTCCTGAACGTGCCGTTCGCCGTTGCTGACGCCACCGCGCTCACCGAGGCCGGCTACGTGGGCGAAGACGTCGAGAACATCCTCCTCAAGCTCATCCAGTCCGCCGACTTCGATGTGAAGAAGGCCGAGACCGGCATCATCTACATCGACGAGATCGACAAGGTGGCCCGCAAGAGCGAGAACCCCTCGATCACCCGTGACGTCAGCGGCGAGGGCGTGCAGCAGGCGCTGCTCAAGATCCTCGAGGGCACGCAGGCGTCGGTGCCGCCCCAGGGTGGACGCAAGCACCCGCACCAGGAGTTCATCCAGATCGACACCACGAACATCCTGTTCATCTGCGGTGGTGCGTTCGCCGGGCTCGAGCAGATCATCGAGAGCCGCATCGGCGTGAAGGGCGTCGGCTTCCACGGCACGGTCCGCTCGAAGGCCGACAAGGACGTCGGTGAACTGTTCACCAAGGTGCTGCCCGAGGACCTGCTGAAGTTCGGCATGATCCCCGAGTTCATCGGCCGCCTCCCGATGATCGGCGCCGTGCGTAACCTGGACCAGGTCGCGCTCACCAAGATCCTCGTCGAGCCGAAGAACTCGCTGGTCCGCCAATACCAGAAGATCTTCGAGTTCGAAGACGTCGAACTCGAGTTCACCCCCGATGCGCTCGAGGCGATCGCCGACCAGGCGCTGCTGCGGGCCACCGGCGCTCGTGGCCTGCGCGCCATCCTCGAAGAGGTCCTCCTCGACACGATGTACGAGCTGCCCGGGCGCGCCGACGTCGGCCGCGTCGTCATCGATGGTGACACCGTGCGGTCGAAGGTCAACCCCACCCTCGTGCCACGCGAGCCCACGCGCGCCTCGCGGCCGCGCCGCGCCGCGTCCTGAGGCCCCGATGAACCTCACGGAGGCGATGGCGTACCTCGACGCGCACGCCAGCTACGACACCACCGGGCGCGTCGAGTCGCCCACCGTCGACCGCATCCAGCGGCTCATGGACGTGATGGGCGAGCCGCAGCGGAGCTACCCGGTCATCCACATCACGGGCACCAACGGCAAGGGCTCGACCACGCAGATGATCACCCGGCTGCTGATGGCGCACGGTCTCACGGTGGGCACGTACACCAGCCCGCACCTCGAGCGGCTGAACGAGCGGATCAGCCGTAACACCGAACCGATCTCCGACGAGGACCTGGCCGAGCAGATCGGTGCGATCGCCGAGCTCGAGCTGGTCGCCGGTGTCCGCCCCAGCTTCTTCGAGATCGTCACGGCATGTGCGTTCCGTTGGTTCGCCGACGTGGCCATCGACGTCGCCGTGGTCGAGGTCGGCATGCTCGGCCGTTGGGACGCGACGAACGTGGTCGATGCGCAGGTGGCCGTCATCACCAACGTCGCCATGGATCACAACGAGTACGCCGGGCCCACCAAGGCCGACATCGCCCGCGAGAAGTCGGGCATCGTGAAGCCGTCGAGCGCCGTCGTCATCGGCGAGACCGACCCCGAGCTCGTCGAGATCTTCTGCGCCGCTGGGGGTGCCACGAACCTCGTGCGCGGCGACGACTTCGACGTGCTCGAGAACCAGCTGGCGCTCGGCGGCCGCCTGGTCGACCTGCGGACTCCCACGACCGTCTACACCGAGGTGTTCCTGCCGCTCCACGGCCGTCACCAGGCCGACAACGCCTCGGTGGCGCTCACCGCGGTCGAGGCGTTCTTCGCCGCACCGCTGGCAGACGACGTGGTACGCGAGGGGTTGGCGCAGGCACGCATGCCGGGCCGCTTCGAGGTGCTCGGCCACCAGCCGCTCGTGGTCGTCGACGGCGCCCACAACCCTGCGGGCGCCGATGTCGCATCGCAGGTCTTCTTCGAGGACTTCCAGCCGGCCGGCATGAGCTACCTCGTCGTCGGCTGCCTCAAGACGCGCGACGTGCGCGAGCTGCTGTCGGCGCTGCGGGTCGACGAGTTCGACGTCGTGCTCACCTGCACCGCGCCATCGCCGCGTGGTCTCGACAGTTCGGTCGTGGCAGCCGCTGCCACCGAGCTCGGCTGCGACGAGGTCATCGTGTGCAGCACCCCCGAGCAGGCGGTCGAGCGGGCGCTGCGCCTCGTCGGCGGCGACGACGCGGTTCTCGTCGCCGGCAGCCTCTACGTCGTCGGCGCCGCACGGCCCGCCGTCCGCCTCCTGCAGCCCTGACCGCCGGCAACCCTGACCGCAACCCTGACTGCAGCCTGCGACGCAGCGGTAGCCTCTGGCCCCATGTCTGATCGCACCCTCGTCCTCCTCAAGCCCGATTCCGTCGAGCGCGGCCTCGTCGGCCAGATCCTCTCCCGCTTCGAGACCAAGGGCCTCAAGGTCGTGGCGATGGACCTCCGCAGCCTCGACGCCGACACGCTCGCCCGTCACTACGAGGAGCACGTCGGCAAGGGTTTCTACGCCGACCTCGTCACGTTCATGAGCCGTGGCCCGGTCGTGGCCCTCGCCCTCGAAGGCCCGGAGGACACGTGGGAGGTCGTGCGAGCCATGATGGGCGCCACCAACCCGCTGAAGTCGGCACCCGGCACCATCCGTGGCGACTTCGGCACGCTGTTCACCGAGAACCTGGTGCACGGCAGCGACTCGCTGGCGTCGGCCACCCGCGAGTTGGGCATCTTCTTCCCGAACCTGTGACCACTACGCCAGGGGTTACACTGGCGTGCTGTCCTGAGGCGCCGTCGGCGTCCCATCCTTCGCTGACCGAGAGGTAGGTTCCGATGGCGCGAACCAATCCACTGGCGCTGGGCCGTGACCTCGCCATCGACCTCGGCACTGCCAACACGCTGATCTACGCACGTGGGCAGGGCATCGTCCTGAACGAGCCCTCGGTCGTGGCAATCGACATCACCGACGGCCGTCCGGTCGCCGTGGGCATCGAGGCCAAGCGCATGATGGGCCGCACACCCGGTCGCATCAAGACCATCCGGCCGTTGAAAGACGGTGTCATCGCCGATTTCGAGGTCTGCGAGAAGATGCTCCGCTTCTTCATCCAGAAGGTCCACGCCAGCAGGTGGAGCAAGCCGCGCATGGTCATCTGTGTGCCCTCGGGCATCACCGGTGTCGAGCAGCGTGCCGTCCAGGACGCCGCCGAGTACGCCGGTGCGCGCAAGCCGGGGCACATCATCGAAGAGCCGAGGGCAGCCGCCATCGGCGCCGACCTGCCCGTTCACGAGCCCAGCGGCAACATGATCGTCGACATCGGCGGCGGCACCACCGAGGTCGCAGTCATCTCGCTCGGTGGGATCGTGACGGCGCAGTCCGTGCGCGTCGCCGGTGACGAGCTCGACGAGGCGGTGCTGCAGTACGTGAAGAAGGAGTTCTCACTGGCGATCGGCGATCGCACGGCCGAGGAGATCAAGATGCACATGGGTTCGGCGTGGCCGCTCGAGGACGAGCTCACCGCCGACATCCGCGGTCGCGACATGATCAGCGGCCTGCCTCGCACCGTGCCGCTCACCACCGAGCAGGTGCGCGAAGCCTTGGCCGAGCCGGTTGCTGCCATCATCGACGCGGTGAAGACCACGCTCGACAAGACCCCGCCCGAGCTCGCTGCCGACATCATGGAGCAGGGCATCACCCTCACCGGGGGCGGTGCGCTGCTGGCGGGCCTCGACCAGCGGCTGGCGCACGAGACGGGCATGCCGATCCGCATCGCTCGTGAGCCGCTGTTCAGCGTGGTCATCGGAAGTGGACGGGCGCTCGAGAACATCGACGCGATGCGGGGGCTGATGTCGCTGGGCGGCGACGAGTAGCACGCGGGCACCATGGCCATCTACTCGATGGGGCGCCGGCGGGTCATCTTCCTGCTCGTCCTCACCTCGATCCTGCTGATCACGCTCGACACCCGCGGTAACGCGCTCATCGACCGGGCACGTGGCACCCTCTCGCTACTGCTCGAGCCGTTCGACGCGGCGGCGCGCACGATCTCGCGCCCGGTGCAGAACGCCTGGAGCGGCATCGTGAGCTACGACGACCTCCGTCGCGAGAACGAGAACCTCCGAGCCGAGATCGCCACCCAGCGAGGGGCCGAGATCGAGGCGCGGGCAGCGATCCTCGAGTTCCAGGAGCTGCTCACGTTGAACCGGCTGCTCGGCACGGGGTCGTACCCCACCGTCACCGCACAGGTGCAGGGCGAGCGCGCCAGCAACTTCCAGTACACGGTCGAGATCAACCGCGGCAGCACCGACGGCATCGAGGTCGGCATGCCGGTCGTCAACGGCGCCGGCTTGGTCGGCAAGATCAGCAGGGTCTTCCCCAACTCGGCGATCGTGCTGCTGATCATCGACCCCGACTTCAACATCGGGGCCAAGGTGCTCACCCCGGCAGACGGTTCGAATGTCACGACCAGCCGCCCGTTGCGGCCCACCGAGGGCGGCACGGCCGGTGCCTCCACCACGACGACCACCATCCCGATCCTCGGTTCCAACGAGGTGACGGAGGCTCCCCCCCTCGGGCCGCTCGACCCGTTCGACCCCAGCGCGTCGACCACGGTGCCGCCCACGACCACCATCCCGATCCCCGGTTCCAACGAGGCAGCGGCCGGCGCCACCACGACTCCGACCACGGTCCCGAGGGGCACGACCACGGGTCCGGTCACGGGCACGACGGTGCCGGTCGAGATCATCCGCGAGACGGGCACGATCACCGGCCAGGGCTCCGGCGAGCCGCTGCTGCTCCGCTTCGTCGACGACTCCACGACCCAGGGCCGCGTGCAGGTGGGGTCTCCGGTGCAGACGGCGGGTGGTCTCCGCTCGATCGCTCCCGCCGGTCTCCCCATCGGTGAGGTCGGCGCCATCCGTCAGCAGACCGGCTCGCGTGCGTTGAAGGTGGAGGTGACACTCGCCGCAGGCGACCTGACGAAGCTCAACTTCGTCCAGGTGCTGCGGTACTCGCCCACCTCGAGCGGCGGCTGAGGCATGCGTGCGTTCCTCACCGGTCCGCTGGTGCGACTCTTCCCCGTCGGACTGTGCGTCCTCGCGATCCAGCGCACGGTGCTCACCGAGTTCCGCCCGTTCGGAGTCGTCCTGCAGATCGTGCTG
>JBEGOE010000021.1:0-12898 GCA_041182165.1 Actinomycetota bacterium | reverse complement strand
CGCGCTCGGCGAGTCGGCGGCCGCCATCGCCACCCGCGTAGGCCATCAGCACCGAGGGGCCGCCGCCGACCGCCGGGTCGATCGTCGGCTCGTAGCTGCGCTGCGCCACCGACTCGGTGGTGGCGTACCCCGACCTCCAGGAGCGGGATGCGAACTGCACCGCCGTCTTCGTGATGGTGCCGTAGCCCAGCTCGCGCACCGCCGCCGATAGCGGCTCGGGCAGCGCCGGTTCGAACGCGATCGACCGCATCGCCACGAGCGAGCACGTCAGCACCACCCGATCGGCGGCAATGACACGACGGTCGGTGCGCACCTCGACGCCGTCGGCCGACCAGTCGATGGCGAGCACGGCCTCGCCCGTGGTCAGCACATCGGCCACCTCGGCGGCCAGATGACCGACCAGGGTGCTGAGGCCACCCTCGACCCGATGGGCGCGCACCGTGCCCTCGACGCCCTGCGCCGCCGCCTGGGCGCGCTGCTGCGCGACGAACAACGACGACACGCCGTCCTGCTCTTCGGCGAACTCGCCCTGGCTGTTGCGCTGCGCGATCAGCGCTGCGAAGGGGCCGAGCGCCGCGTCGGCGGCCACGTCGAGCATCGAGCGGGCATCGTGATGCGCCGCCTGTAGATGCAGGTGCGGCCGGGCCGGATCGTCGATGCCGGCGGCGATGTCCTCGAACAGCTCGTCGTACCGCTCGAGCTGGACGTCGATGTCTGGGTCGAGCTCACGGATCTCGTCACCCTGCAGCAGCCGACCGCCCACGAACAGCATTCGCCTGATCGCCGTCCACTCCTGGCCCTCACCCTCGAGGCACATGCCGTACCGGCCGAGCAACGACAGCATCCGGTGATGATGCGTGTCGACCCACTCGGCACCGCTCTCGACGTGCTGTCCGGCAGCGAAGGGCTCGCGCACCGTGCGAGCGCGACCGCCCACTCGTGTACCGGCCTCCACCAGGTCGACGTGAGCCCCGGCATCACGCAACATGCGTGCGCACGTGAGCCCCGCAAGGCCCGCACCCACCACCACGACCCGCACGAGACGGCCCTCAGCTGCCCGTGAGCGTGGCGGCGATCTGCGACGACGAATCGCCCGACTTGCGCAACACGTTGGCCAAGAAGGCGAGCATCGCCAGCGTGACGGCGAACAACAGCAATGCGCCAACCGCCCAGAACGGTTTGATCTCGCTCTTGGTGGCGCTGATCAACGCCACCGGGAACGTGGACGATGCGCCGCTGATCTGGGTGGAGATGATGGTGTTGTCGAGGCACAGCGTGAACGACAGCAGACCACCGGCGATCAGCGCCGACGAGATGAGCGGAAGGGTGATCTGACGGAACGCTCGCCTCGGCGGAGCGCCGAGGTCACCGGCAGCCTCCTCGAGCGACTCGTCGATACCGGCCAGACGGGCCCGCACGATGAGGGTGACCACAGCGCTCGCGTACAGCGACTGGCCCACCCACAGACGCAGCATCTCGAACGGCACGACGCCGAGGAAGTCGCTCTGGAACGGGCCGCCGATCCGCTTGAACCAGCCGGCCAGGGCGATGGCGTCCATGATCTCGGGGGTGACGAGGATGAGGAACAACAGCGCCATCATCACCTTGCTCCAGGTGCCCGGGTGGCGAGCCAGGGCAACACCACAGAGACCACCGAGCACCACCGCCATCACCGTGGCGCCGAAGGCAGCGATGAAGGAGCCCCGGATGCTGTCGCCGACGCCGGCGTTCATGAAGATCGACCGGTACCAGTCGGTCGTCACGCCGTTCACGATGATGGCGACCACGAAGGCGGCGGGGAACGACCACTTCGTCAGCAGCGCGCTGCGCTTGCCACGCACCGCTGCCACCAGACGTGGCAGCACGATGCCGATGGCGATGATGCCGGCGAACCACAGCAGCATCGGACCCATCTCGCTGAACTCGAACAGTCCCGTCATCGGCTGGCCGGACTGGGTGCGACCGGGCTCGCCGCCGTACCACACCGTGCTGTATCTGCCGCTCCACACCGGGAACGACGGGGCGTCGTTGAACGAGTGCCGCACCATCAGCAGGATCGGCGTGAACAAGAAGATCAACACGAGGCTGGTCCACACGGCAAGTGCCCAGTGCACGCCGTCGCGCTTGCGCACCTTCGGCTGGACGGGCTCGCGCAGCGCGCGGTGGGCAACGAGTGCCTCAGCCCGGTTCCGTCGCCACGAGTCGACCAACGGACGAGCCACCAGCAGCGCCTTGCGGCCCAGCCAGACAGCGCCCGCGAACACCGCCAGCGACAGCAGCACCATGCCGATCATCAGCACGGCCATCGCCGAACCCTGCGGCCAGTTCTGTGAACCACGGAACTGACTGTCGATCAGCGAACCGACCATGAAGCCATCGGCGCCACCCAACACGGTGGCGGTGATGTAGTCGCCACACATCGGGATGAACGTCAGCAACACACCGGCCACGACCCCGGGGCCGGCCAACGGCACGGTGACCGATGCAAACGTCGACAGGCGGGTGCCGCCGAGGTCTTTCGACGCCTCACGCAACGACGGCTCGATGCGGTCGAGGGCGACGAACATCGGCAACACCATGAAGCCGATGTAGTTGTAGACGATTGCCAGGAACACGGCGGTGCGGGTGCCGAGGATGTTGAGCGGCTGGTCGATGAGCCAGGTCTGCAACCACTGCGAGAACTCGCCGTTGGCCGACAACGGAATCCGCCACGCCACGGTACGCATCAGGAAACTGGCGAAACTGGGAACGATGACGAGGCCGAGCAGGATGGCCCGCCACCGATCGCTCACCTTGAACGCCAGGAAATACGACACCGGAAAACCGATCAGCAGACACAGTGCTGTCGCCGTGACTGCGATCTGCAGGGTGCCCCTGAACACCTTGAAGAACGTCTCGGAGAACACTGTGCCGTAGTTGTCGAACGACGGCGACGACAGGTCGACGGGCACCAACTTGCTCGAGTCCTTGGCCCCGAACGAGTACACGACGATGACAGCGATGGGCGCGACGAAGAACATCGCATACCAGAGGAACGACGGGATGGCGAGGCCCCACTTGGGGCCCCGCCTCCTGTGTTTCGTCGGTGCCTGTACTGCAGCGGTCACGGCACTTGGGTGGCTCAGCCGGCGGCCTTGGCCCTGATCTTGTCGTAGATCTCGATCAGGCGGTCCTGCGCCGAGTTCACCGCACCGGTCTCCATGGTCTTCACCTGGTCGTCGGTGAAGAAGATCATGTCGGCCCGAAGCAAGTCGGGCGACAGCTCGGTGATGAGCTTGTCGATCTGCTTCATGCCGCTGTGGTACCCGTGATAGTTGAGGTCCTTGATGGAGATCTCGGGCGTGAGCAGCCAGTTGATCCAGGCATGCGCGCCCTCGACGTTCGGTGCACCCGTGGGGACGCAGTAGGTGTCCATCCAGATCTCGGTGGCGGGCGCACCCAGACCCCACACCCAGTTGTCGGGGTTACCCCCGGCATCAGCGATGCGGAAGTAGGCCTGGCGGGCATCACCGTTCCATGCCATCGACAGGTCGTAGGCGCCCTCGGCAAGGGCCGACGACGGGTAGCTGTCGAACGCCTTGATGTGCTGGGCGATGTTGCCGACGAGATACTCCTCGCAGGCATCGAGGTCTTCGGCCTTCTCGGTGGTCCAATTGATGCCGTTGGCCCAGAAGTAGGGGGCGCACACGTTCGGGCCGGCATCGAGCCACGAGCAGCGCCCGCTGGCCTCGCCGGCGCTGGCATCCATGAACTCCTGCCAGGTGGTGATGGGCTTGGTGATCTTCGTCTTGTCGTAGATCCAGCCGGTCGAGCCCCAGTTCTTGCAGACGCTGTAGTCGTTGCCCGGGTCCCAGTCGCGGCCGAGGTAGTACGGGTCGACGTTGACGATGTTGGGCAGCAGGTCCTTGTTGAACTTCTGCAGCAGGCCCTTTTCGACCATCTGCGGGATGTACGGGCCGGTGGGCACGACGATGTCGAAACCGCTGGCTCCACCCGAGCTGGACAGCTTGGTGATGAGGTCTTCGTTGCTCGGGTAGAAGTCGACCTTCATCGTGACGCCGAGGGTCGACTCAGCCAGTGCGCCGATGATCTCGGGGTCGTTGTAGTCGCCCCAGGTGAACATCGCGAGCTGACCGCTCGACTTGTTGATCACGTTGCTGTACTGGCTGAGCAGATCGCTCCCACCGCCGCCCGCCGTGGTGTCGGTGCCGCCCGCTGCGGGAGTGTCGGTGCCTTCGTCGTCGTTGCCGCAGGCACTCGCGAGAATGGCGAGGCCGGCGGCGGCCCCGCCCATCTGGAACAGTGCCCGACGCGACAGCGTCTGGCGGAACGTGGACGGTGCGAGCATGCGCATCGGTTCGTTCGGAGTGGTCATCTGTGCTCCCCCTTGCTGGTTGGTGGTCACTACTGGTTTGTTCACGGGTACTGGGCTTGAGTGCTCAGGATCCTGCCGTCGCAGGCTCTTCGAGCACGAGATCGGCCTGATCGGCCGAGAACATGTACACATCATCGGCGCTCCAGGTGGCCCACACGGGGTCGCCCGCATGGAGGCGCACTGCGTTGGCACGCGGGGTGAGCACGAGAATGGTGCGACTCGGGGTGCGTACGACGTATTGAAGGGTGTCGCCGAAGTGCGATACCCCGGCGATCTCGCCGGCGACCGTGTTGGCCGATGCATCGGGGTCGGCGGCATGCAACACCACGCTCTCGGGGCGCACGGCAGCAAGCGCTGGCTCGCCGGCAGGCACCTTCTCCTCCGGCTTCGACACAACGAACACGGTGCCGTCATCGGCCCGCACGCCATCGGCGGTGGCCGTGCCCCTCCAGAAGTTGTTGCGGCCGATGAAGCCGGCCACGAACGCCGACGCGGGCCGCTCGTACACCGTCTCGGGGTCGGCGAGTTGCTCGACATGGCCTTCGAGCATGATGGCGATGCGGTCGCTCATGCTCATGGCCTCCTCTTGGTCGTGAGTGACGAAGATGAAGGTGATGCCGAGCTGGCTCTGCAGCAACTTCAGCTCGATCTGCATCTCCTCGCGCAGTTTGCGGTCGAGGGCACCGAGCGGCTCGTCGAGCAAGAGCACGCTGGGCCGATTGACCAACGCACGGGCAACGGCGACACGCTGCTGCTGGCCGCCCGACATCTGCCGCGGCTTGCGTTCGGCCAACTTGCTCATCTTCACCATGTCGAGCGCCTCGGCCACACGGGCGGCGATCTCCGGCTTCGAAACACCCTTTTGGCGCAGGCCGTAGGCGACGTTCTCGGCGACCGTCATGTGCGGGAACAGTGCGTAGGCCTGGAACACGGTGTTCACATCGCGCTTGTACGGGGGTACACCCTGCACGTACTCGCCGCTGATGCGGATGAAGCCCTCGTCGGGCTGCTCGAACCCCGCCAGCATGCGCAGCGTGGTGGTCTTGCCGCAGCCGCTGGGGCCGAGCAGAGACAGGAACTCACCGGGCCGCACCAACAGGTCGAGTCCTTCGACCGCCGTCGTGGTGCCGTACCGCTTGGTGACACCCGTGATCTCGACGGTGCCACGCACATCCGTGCTCGACGCTGCAGCCGACGCTGATCCCGACACCTGGCCCCTCACTCCCCTTCGGCCCGGGCGGGTTCGTCCCCGCTCGGGCAATCGGCGTCATTTTCTAGCACACCAACACATTGGCATGACGGGAGACGACTGACGAGCAACTCGTCGGTGAACGCTGTGTGAACCACGGATTCCCTTGCACCCGTCCGGTCCGATCGACAAGATTCGCACCCGATGAACCGCACCCCCAACGCCCTCGACGACACCGACCGTGCGATCATCGAGCGGCTCCAGGCCGACGGACGGACCCCCTACACCCGACTGGGTGCAGCTGTCGGGCTGTCGGAGGCGGCGGTGCGGCAACGTGTGCAGCGCCTGCTCGACACCGGCGTCATGCAGGTCGTGGCGGTCACGAACCCCCTGTCCATCGGCTACCGCCGCATGGCCATGATCGGCGTACGCACCGAGGGCCCGACCGACGGGATCGCCGTCGCTCTCCAGTCGATGCCCGACATCGACTACCTCGTGGTGACCGCCGGGTCGTTCGACTTCATGGCCGAGGTGGTCGTCAGCGACGACAGCGCGCTGCTCGAGCTCACCAACCGCATCCGTCGCGTGCCCGGTGTACTGAACACCGAGACCTTCATCTACCTCGACCTCAAGAAGCAGACCTTCACCTGGGGCGCGCACTGATTTCCGGCCGGCGACCTCCGGCTGGCGAGACGTCAGCTGTCGAGGTTGGCCATCACGTGCTTGACGCGCGTGTCGTCGTCGAGCGCGTCGGCCGACAGGTCCTTGCCGCAGCCCGACTTCTTGTAGCCCCGTGCGGCATCTCGGCCACGAGCGGGATGTGGGTGTTGATCCAGACGCACCCGACGTCGAGTGCCCGCGACACGCGCATCGCCCGGCCGAAGTCCTTGGTCCACAGCGACGACGCCAAGCCGTACTCGACGTCGTTGGCAGAGCGGATCGCCTCGTCCTCATCGCCGAACTGCTGCACGCTGATGACCGGGCCGAAGACCTCCTTGCGGCGATCTCGTCATCCGGGCGCAGGCCGGCGACGACCGTGGGCTCGAAGAAGTCGCCGCTGCCGGCGACCGCGTGGCCGCCGGCAGCAACGGTCGCATGGTCGCATGGTCGCATGGTCGCATGGTCGGGGATGCGATCGACCACGCTGCTGACGTACGCGAGCTGTTTCGGGTTGTTCACCGGGCCGAACAGGACGTCCTCGTCGTCGGGCATGCCGGTCTTGAGGCTCCGGGCCTGCGAGGCGAGCGCGTCGACGAAGTCGCGGGCAGCACCATCGCCCGGCCGGTGTCGCGGTCGCCGCACCACCACGTTGAACAGGCCCTCCGGCAGGAACTCGGCGGCGATCTCGGCGAGGAGCGCGGTGGTGGCGGGCGTCGACTCGCTCGGCTTCAGCACCACGGCGTTTCCGGCGGCGATGGCCGGGGCGAACTCCCAGACCGCCATCATCATCGGGTCGTTCCACGGCGCCACCTGCGCGCACATGCCGATCGGCTCGCAGCGGACGAACGACGTCATGCCGCGCATGTACTCGCCGGCGCTCGTGCCTTCGAGGTGCCGTGCCGCCGTGGCGAAGCAGCGGATCTGGTCGACCATCGGGGGATCTCCTCCGACGCCACGAGGTGCGCCGGCTTGCCGCAGTTCTCGACCTCGAGGTCGATCAGCTCGTGCGCCCGGGCCTCGACCGCGTCGGCGATCCGGAACAGGGCGAGCGGCCGCTCGCTCGGGGGCGACTCCTTCCACGTCTCGAAGGCCTTCGCGGCCGCCCGCATGGCGACGTCGATGTCGGCGGCACCGCTGACCGGCGCCGTGGCGTACTGCGCCCCGGTGGCCGGGTTGACCACCGGGCTGGTGCGGCCATCGGCCGCTTCGACGTGCTCACCGTTGACGAAGTTCTTGAACGCGCGCATGGACCCGAGAAAAGACCTACCCGACGATGGGACGCAGGACGAAACGGCTCTCGGTGCGCGCCACACCGGCATCGGCCTTCAGCCAGCGGATGAACGAGTCGAGGCCTGCAGACCCCGCGCAGTCGACGACGATCGTGTAATCGCTCTGGCCGGTGACGTACGCGGCGAACGCCACCTCATCACGGCCCGCGAGCAACTGCTCGAACGGTTCGGGGTCGACGCCCGGCGGCAGGCCGACGTCGATGACCGCACGGACGGACCGGCCGAGAGCCGCCGGGTCGACCCGCACGGTGTAGCCGCGGATGAGGCCTCGCTCCTCGAGCCGCCGCACCCGATCGGCGACCGAGCTCGGCGCCAGATGCACCCGATCGGCGAGCTCACGCCAGCTCGTGCGCGCGTTCGCTCGCAGCGCATCGACGATCTGTCGGTCGATACGGTCGATTACCATCGTTTCATCGGTCATGAGTACATTCTGAACCCGAAACAACCGTTGATCAACGGCTCCGCCAAGCAGATCATGTGGCCATGACTGCACCTGCCATCCGCACCGTGGGCGTTCCCAGGGAGATCAAGACCGCCGAGCACCGGGTGGCGATGACCCCGGACGGTGTCCGCGAGTTCGAGCGGCTGGGCGTCGACGTGTTCGTCGAGGCGGGCGCCGGCGAGGGTGCCGGCTTCACCGACGACCACTACCGCGCCGCCGGCGCCGACATCGTGCCCACCGCGGCCGACGCGTGGAGCCAGCAGCTGGTCGTGAAGGTCAAGGAGCCCAAGGCCGAGGAGTTCGGCTACCTGCGCCCCGACCTCACCCTGTTCACCTACCTGCACCTCGCCGCGTACCCCGAGGTCGCCAAGGCGCTGCTGGCGTCGGGCTGCACCTCGATCGCCTACGAGACCGTCCAACTCCCCGGTGGGGCCCTGCCGTTGCTGGCACCGATGAGCGAGGTGGCCGGCCGCCTCGCCCCGCAGATGGGCGCCCACTACCTCGAGCGCCACAACGGCGGGCGGGGCGTGCTGATGGGCGGCGCCCCCGGCGTGCAGCCGGCGAAGGTCGTCGTGCTCGGTGCCGGCAACGTCGGCTGGAACGCCGCCTGGATCGCGGCCGGCATGGAGGCCGAGGTCGTCCTGTTCGACAAGAACCTCGACCGCCTGCGCTGGGTCGACCAGATCAACAAGGGCCGCATCGTCACGCTGGCCTCGAACCGCGGTGCGCTCGAGCGCAACATCGCCGATGCCGACCTCGTCATCGGCGCCGTGCTGGTGGCGGGAGGGCGGGCGCCGGTCGTCGTCACCGACGACATGGTCCGCACGATGACGCCCGGCGCGGTCATCGGCGACGTCGCCGCCGACCAGGGCGGCTGCATCGAGACGATCCACGAGACCACCCACAACGACCCCGTGTACTTCCAGCACGGCGTGCTGCACTACGCGGTCGGCAACATGCCCGGCGCCGTGCCACACACGAGCACCTACGCCCTCACCAACGCGACGCTCCCCTACCAGCTCGAGCTCGCCCGGTTCGGCGCCGCTGCGGCCGCCGGCCGGGACGTAGCGCTGGCCCTCGGGTTGAACACGGTGGCCGGCTGCGTCACGAACGGTCCGGTGGCCGAGTTCCTCGGTCTCGAGTTCGTCGAACCGCTGTCGGCCCTCGCCTGACGGGGTGGGCATCATGCCGCCGCCCCCACCCCCGGCGAGCTTCGTGAGCTTCCGCCCGCACCACGCGGCTTGAGCCTCACCGAGCCCGACCATCCGTGAGGTCCAGCCCGGCTGATGCGGGGGTGGCACCTCACGAACCGGGGGTCCGAAGGGCTGACGCACGGGTGGCGGAGGGGTACGGTCGGTGCATGGCGACCCCCGCATCTCAGCTCGACCTCCCCGAGATCACCCTCGACGAGGGCAGCTACGAGCAGCGTCGCGCGATGCGCGCGGCACTGCCGCCCGACACCTGGTTGTTCCGCAACCTCATCGGCTACAGCGTGCTGCGGTACGAGGACGCCGTCGGCATCCTGCGCGACAAGCGCTGGCACAGCGCCACGAGCCGCATCCCCGAGCTGATGGGCATCACCCGCGCCGACTTCCTCGCCCGCCAGCGCGGCAGCATCCTGTCGGCCGAGGGCGACGAGCACACGCGGCTCCGCCGCCTGGTGGCGCCGGCGTTCAACCCGCGTGCCGCCGACCGCCTGCGCCCGTTCATGCGCGAGGTGATGAGCGGTCTCATCGACAGCGTGGCACCGGCGGGGCGGGCCGACTTCGTGGCCGACATCACCGAGCCGTACCCGATCCCCATCATCTGCGAGCTGCTCGGTGCGCCGAAGAGCGACTGGCAGCTGTTCAGCCGCCTGGCGAGCGACATCCTCGAGATCTTCAGCGCCGACCTGGCCAGCAAGATCGACCTCGTCATGAACGCCCAGGACGAGATGGACGCCTACACCCGCGAGCTCATCGCCGAGCGCCGCGCCAAGCCGGCCGACGACCTCCTCACCGCCCTGATCGCCGCCGAAGAGGCGGGCGACAAGCTGTCGAACGACGAGCTGGTGATGATGGTGAACGCCGTCATCGTCGGCGGCACCGACACCACCCGCAACCAGCTCGGCTGCGCCGTGTCGCTGTTCGCCGAGCACCCCGACCAGTGGGCGCTGCTGGCCGAGCGGCCCGAACTCGCCGGCCGAGCGGTCGAAGAGACCATGCGCTATTTCGGCGCCGTGCGCGGCACCATGCGGTTCGCGAGCACCGACATCGAGTACCGCGACGTGCTGTTCCCGACGGGCACGTTCATCGGCATCGGCCTGGCCGACGCGAACCGGCAGACATCGGTCTTCGCCGACCCCGACGTGTTCGACATCACGAAGCCCGCGCCCGAGCAGCCGCAGCTCACCTTCGGGTCGGGCATCCACTACTGCCTCGGCGCGTCATTGGCACGCGCCGAACTGCAGGAAGCCCTGCCCTTGCTGGCCCAGCGCATGCCCGACCTGCGCATCGACGGCCGGATCACCTGGAAGCCGGACGGCGTGGGCATCTTCGGCCCCAACCACATGCCGATCACCTTCGCCCCCGGCCACTGACCGGGACCGCGAGCGTCAGCTGACGGCGGCGAGCGCAGCCATGATGAGGTCGAAGCCGCGGGTGTCGCCGACCAGGCCCGACTCCATCCGGTTCATCATGTAGGTGAGGGTCATCCGGTGGGTGAGGTCGTTGATGACGATCGAGCCACCCCAACCGCCCCAGTAACAGAGCTGGATGCCGTCGGGCACCGGCATCGACGGGTTCGGCAGGCCGAAACCCATGCCGAAGCGTGACTCGATGCCGAGCACGAGGTCCAGGCCGCTGGCCTGCTCGTCGAAGATCTTCTCGATGGTCGCGGGCGACAGGAGCCGCACGCCGTCGACCTCGCCGCCGTTCGTGATGCTAGACTGCACCCGGGCGACCGACCGGGCGTTGCCGTGGCCGTTGGCGGCGCCGATGTCGGCCTGGCGCCATTCCGGCGTCCACGCCACGGACGCGTCCGGCGCCGGGCCGGTGAAGGTCTTCACCAACACGCTCTCGAGATCGATGGTCTCCCAGTCGATCGGCAGCGGCGGCGGTGGCACCACGTTCGAGACGCGGTGGAACTCGCTCGGCGCGAGTCCGATGTGGAAGTCGGCACCGAGCGGGCCGGCGATCTCGTCGGCGAAGAACCGGCCGAGCTGCTGGCCGGTGATGCGGCGGACGTCCTCACCCACGAGGTGACCCTGGTGGAGGGCGTGGTAGCCCGACTGCGTGCCGGGCTCCCACCACGGCGCCTGCGCGGCGAGCATCGACGTCGACTTCTCCCAGTCGTAGAGGTCCTCGACCGCAACGGGCTGGTCCCATCCCGACACACCGGAGGTGTGCGACAGCAGGTGGCGCACCTCGATGTCGGCCTTGCCGTTGGCGGCGAACTCGGGCCAGTAGTGCGCGACCTTCTGGTACAGGTCGAGCTCGCCGCGCTCGACGAGCACGAGCGCACTGAGCGCCATCATCGTCTTCGTGCTCGACCAGACGTTGACGAGCGTGTCGCGCTCCCACGGCGTCGTTCTGTCGGTGTCGGCCCAGCCGCCCCACAGGTCGACCACCGGCTCGCCCTCGAGCACCACCGCGACCGACGCGCCGAGGTCGGCACCCGAATCGATGTTCCGCTGCAGCACCTCGCGCATCGCCTCGAAGCGCGGATCGACCGTCCCTTGGACCTCAGTCATGACATGACCCCCTTGTGTCGGACCGGAATCTAGGCACCGTCCGCTCCCGGCGGCCATCTGCGGCCATCTGCGGCACGGTACATGTCGACGCCCGGTCCGTCTGTCCCGTACCGTGCGGGGCATGTCGAAGGAACTCAAGCTCGGGTACAACACCGGATACTGGGGCAGCGGCCCGCCGAACGGCGCGCTCGAGGCCATCAAGGAGGCCGAGCGCCTCGGCTACACCTCGGTGTGGACAGCCGAGGCCTACGGGAGCGACGCCATCACACCCCTCGCCTGGTGGGGTGCGCACACCGAGAAGGTGCAGTTGGGCACGGGCATCATCCAGATGAGCGCCCGCACCCCGGCGGCCACGGCCATGGCGGCGATGACGCTCGACCACCTGTCGGGTGGCCGCTTCATCCTCGGCCTCGGCGCCTCCGGCCCGCAGGTGGTGGAGGGCTGGTACGGCCAGCCCTACCCGAAGCCCCTCGCTCGCACCCGCGAGTACGTCGACATCGTGCGCAGCATCATCCGCCGCGACCAGCCGATCAACCACCAGGGCGAGTTCTACACGATGCCCTATCCCGGCGGCGCCGGCCTCGGCAAGCCACTGAAGAGCACGATCCACCCACTCCGCACGGAGATCCCGATCTACCTCGGCGCCGAGGGCCCGAAGAACGTCGCCCTGTCGGCCGAGATCTGCGACGGCTGGCTGCCGCTGTTCTTCAGCCCGAAAGAGGACGGCTTCTACCGCACGTGCCTCGCCGAAGGGTTTGCAAGGGCCGGCGACCCCGGCAAAGCCGACCGATTCGACGTGGCGTGTGGCGTGATGATCATCCCCGGTGACGACGTCGAGCAGTGCGCCGACTTCGTGCGCCCGTTCCTGGCGCTCTACGCCGGCGGCATGGGCGCACGCGGCGCGAACTTCCACTTCGAGGTCTTCGCCCGCATGGGCTACGAGGATGTCGCCCTGAAGGTCCAGGACCTGTACCTGGCCGGCAAGAAGGCCGAGGCCGCGGCAGCGATCCCGCTGGCCATGGTCGACGACGTCGCCCTGGTGGGCCCGCCCGACCGCATCACGGCCAAGCTCGACGAGTGGCGCGAGACCTGCATCACGACGTTCCTCGTGAGCGGCCCCCAGCAGGTCCTCGCCCCCTACGCCGAACTCATCCTCGGCTAGCACCCGACGCGTCCGTTGCCGTGACCTTTGCCGTGATTCGGTCGTGGACGA
>JBEGOE010000020.1:0-4414 GCA_041182165.1 Actinomycetota bacterium | reverse complement strand
CGATGCACCGGGGCCTTCGTCATTCGTCTCAGGGACGCAGGGGACTCAGAAGTCCTCCATGCCTCCGCCCATGCCACCGCCGGCAGCGGCGGCCTCGGGCTTGTCGGCCACGACGGCCTCGGTGGTGAGGAACAGCGCCGCGATCGAGGCTGCGTTCTGCAGCGCCGAGCGGGTCACCTTCGCAGCGTCGATGACGCCGAGCTTCACGAGGTCCTCGTACTCGCCGGTGGCGGCGGTCAGGCCCTCGTTGCCGCTGAGGTCCTTCACGCGCTGGACGACGACGCCGCCCTCCATGCCTGCGTTCTCGGCGATCTGCTTCAGCGGAGCCTCGAGCGCCTTGGCGACCAGGCGTGCACCGGTTGCCTCGTCGCCCTTCAGCGAGTCGGCAACGGCCAGCACGGCGGCCTGGGCACGGAGCAGTGCGACACCGCCGCCGGGCACGACGCCCTCCTCGATGGCCGCCTTGGTGGTGCTGACGGCGTCCTCGATGCGGTGCTTCTTCTCCTTGAGCTCGACCTCGGTGGCAGCGCCGACCTTCAGCACGGCGACGCCGCCGCTGAGCTTGGCGAGGCGCTCCTGGAGCTTCTCGCGGTCGTAGTCGCTGTCGGTGTTGTCGATCTCGGCCTTGATCTGGTTGATCCGGCCCTTGATGTCGTCCTCGGCGCCCGAGCCCTCGATGATCGTGGTCTCGTCCTTGGTGATGATGACGCGCTTGGCGTGGCCCAGCAGCTCGAGGGTGGCGGTGTCGAGCTTCAGGCCGACCTCCTCGGCGATGACCTGGCCACCGGTGAGGATGGCGATGTCCTGGAGCATGGCCTTGCGGCGCTCGCCGAAGCCGGGGGCCTTGACGGCGGCCGACTTGAACGTGCCACGGATCTTGTTCACGACGAGCGTGGCCAGGGCCTCGCCCTCGATGTCCTCGGCGATGATGACGAGCGGGCGGCCGCTCTGCATGACCTTCTCGAGCACCGGCAGCATGTCGCGGACGGACCCGATCTTCGAGCTGACGAGGAGGATGTAGGGGTCGTCGAGCGACGCCTCCATGCGCTCCGGGTCGGTCACGAAATAGGGCGAGATGTAGCCCTTGTCGAAGCGCATGCCCTCGACGAGGTCCATCTCCATGCCGAAGGTCTGGCTCTCCTCGACGGTGATGACGCCGTCCTTGCCGACCTTGTCGATCGCCTCGGAGATCATCTGGCCGATCTCGTTGTCGGCGGCCGAGATGCTGGCGACCTGAGCGATCTGGTCCTTGGAGTCGACCTCCTTGGCGAGCTCGCGGATCGAGCCGACCGCAGCGGCGACGGCGGCCTCGATGCCCTTCTTGAGGGTCATCGGGTTGGCGCCGGCGGCCACGTTGCGAAGGCCTTCGCGCACCATGCTCCAGGCGAGGACGGTGGCGGTGGTGGTGCCGTCACCGGCGACGTCGTCGGTCTTCTTGGCGACTTCCTTGACGAGCTCGGCGCCGATGCGCTCGTAGGGGTCCTCGAGGTCGATCTCCTTGGCAATGGAGACACCGTCGTTGGTGATGGTGGGGGCGCCCCACTTCTTCTCGAGCACGACGTTGCGGCCCTTCGGCCCGAGCGTGACGCGTACGGCGTCGGCGAGCTTGTTCATGCCCGTCTCGAGCGAACGACGAGCCTGCTCGTCGAATGCGATCATCTTCGGCATTGGATTCCTCCGCGTTGAGGTTCTGTGAGGGTCGGATTTCCCGTTCGCACTCCGTGTGCGAGAGTGCTAGCACTCTAGAGCCGCGACTGCTAACGGGGCAACCCCCGTCCCGAGCTGCCGGTGTCCGGGCCGGTGCTTGAGCCGGTGCTTGAGCCGGTGCCCGGGCTGGGGGTCACCGGATGTGTTCGAGCACGACGGTGGTCAGCGTCTCGGTGGCGCCGAACTCGTCGCGGAAGCGGGTCAGCAGGGCGTTGAGGCCACCCGTGCCGGCGCACGAGACGTGCAGCTGGAAGTCGGTGCGCCCGGTGACGTGCGCCATCCACGTGATCTCGTCGCACTGGAGGGCGCCCGCAGTGAACCGTGCTGCGTCGGACACGCGGACATCGATGACGGCGTCGAGCGTGCGGCCGAGCCGCGACTGGTCGATGTCGGCGGTGAACCGACGGATGATGCCCGTACGGACCAGCCGGCGTACGCGGTCGGCGGCAGCGTTGGGCGAGAGCCGCACCCGGGCGCCGAGCTCGCTCCACCCGATCCGCGCCTCATCACGCAGCACGCCGAGGATTTCTCTGTCAATTGCATCGAGCGCTGCGGTTCCCTCTGTCATGGGCACGGATTCTTGCAGGAAATCCGGCGAGGCCGCACCGTGGCGCTTGGTTCACTGCTCGTATGACGCACTTCGAGTTCATCGCCGGCACCACCTCCCGGATGCGTGACGTCGGGCCGGTCGCGGTCCTCGACGAGATCCGGGCCTCCGCAGGCACCGATCACCACGACACGCTGACCGTGTTCTTCGTCTGGGCCATCGACCGACTGCTCTGCGCCGGGCTGTCCGACACCGCGATCGTGTGGCACCCGCTCACCGACGCCCGGTCGCCGTGGTCGTGGTACGACGAGGCGACGCTCGCCTCGGCCGAGGCCCGTGCCCACTTCGTGCAGGCCACCCGGTCGCGGCTCGGCGAGCCGACGCCCACCGAGCCGCAGGTCCTCGTCGCCGCCTGATCGTCGCCTGAACGCGAGGACCTTCGAACGCGACAAGAATGACGAGGTGATCGACGACGGTGAGGCAGCGGCGCACCTCTGGCGAGCAGTGTTCGAGGGTGCCCCGATCGCCATCTCGGTGATGTCGCCCGACGGTCGGCTGATGGCCGGCAACGCCCGGTACGCGGACCTCCTCGGGTACACCACCGACGAGGCGGCGCACCTGACCATCGACGACGTGACGCTGCCCGACGACCGTCCGTGGAGCCGGTCGTACCTGTCGAGGCTCGTCGAGGGCGACATCGACGAGTACACCACCGACAAGGTGTGCGTCCGAAAGGACGGCACGCACGTGCGTGTGCGGCTCTCGGCCACAGCGCTCCGCCGTGATGGTGCCTGCATCGCGATCGTCGGCTTCCTGCTGCCGAACAACGACCGCCGCCCGCTGGGCGACTCGTGGTTCCGCAAGGTCATCGAGAACGTCAACGACACGATCAGCCTGATCGACGCCGACGGCAGGGTGCTCGAGACGTCGGGCCGATATCGCCGGGTGATGGGCTACCCGAGTGAGTTCTGGGAGGACCGCAGCCTCTTCGACGTGATGCTGCCCGAAGAGGGCGGGCGCGTGCTCGAGATGCGCGAGGAGATCCTGGCGAACCCGGGCCGGCTGGTGCACGCCACGATCAGGATGCGAAACGCCGACAACGGTGTCGAGGTGCTCGACGTGCACGCCGCGAACCTCCTCGCCGATCCGGAGATCGGCGGCATCCTGCTGACCACGCGGAACATCACCGCCGAGCATGCGCTCGTCGAGCAGCTCAGCCGGAGCCGCGCCGAGGCGATCGCCGAGGCCGAGCTCCGGTCGCGCATGGTGGCGACGGTCAGCCACGAGCTGCGCAACCCGTTGCACGCACTCCAGGGGATGTCCGAGCTGCTGGCCACGAGCGACCTGCCCGCCGAGGCGCGCCAGATGGCCGCCACGCTCCACCGGCAGTTGTGCGACCTCACCCGCGTGGCCGACGACCTGCTGACGACCACCCGCCTCGAGCTCGGATCGATGGCGCTCGAGCTGTCCACGGTCGACCTGCGGGCCCTGTGCGAGGACGTGCTGGTCATCGCCTCGGCGTCGTTGCGGCCCGGTGTCGCGATCGGGATGGAGATCGGCGACGAAGTCCCCGCCGATGCCGTCACCGATCCGGTTCGGCTCCGCCAGGTGCTCGCCAACCTCGTCGGGAACGCGGTCAAGTTCACCGAGTCCGGCGCCGTCACGCTCTCGATGGCGATGCCTCAGCCGGGCAGGCTCATCATCCGCGTGTCCGACACGGGCAGGGGCATCCCGTCCGACGAGCTGGCCGACGTCTTCGAACCGTTCCGCTCGGCCACCACGGCCGGGGGTGCCGCCGGCGCAGGGCTGGGCCTGTCGATCGTGCAACGCATCGTCGGACTGCTCGGGGGCACGATCGAGGTCATCAGCATCGCCGGAGGCGGCTCGACGTTCGTGGTGTGGCTGCCCCTGGGCGACGCAGCGCCTCGCCCGACGACCGCGGCGGCGACGTCGTTGACCGTGACCGCGGGGCTCCCGTCGGGGCTCAGCGTCCTGGTGGTCGAGGACGACCCGGTCAACCAAGAGCTCGCACGCGCCCAGCTGCGCAGCCTGGGCGTCGACTCCGTGATCGTCGGCACGGGCGAGGAGGGCGTCGACCACCTCGCCTCGCCGGGGGGCGCCGACACCGACGTCGTGCTGATGGACTACCACCTGCCGGGC
>JBEGOE010000019.1:0-7008 GCA_041182165.1 Actinomycetota bacterium | reverse complement strand
CCCGAATCGGTCGGCGGTCGGCCCGAGGTCGTCGCGGTCGGTGAAGCGGAGGAGGGTGACCGACGCGACGTCGATCCCCGGCCGCACCCCGGCGAGCGTGGCCATCACCTTCCCGAGCCCTTGGCGATCGACCCGCACGACGACATCGACTGCGACCGGCCCGTCCACACCCGTCCAGTCGGGTTCGGTCACCGGCGTGCCGGAACGACGGAGTCCCAGCAGCAGCACCAGGAGGCCGACGAGGCCGGCGAGCTCGACCAGGAACGCCGACCACCAGAGCGCGACGGGCACGTCGCCACGGCTCGCGACGGCGCGCCACACCAGGTAGGCGACGCCGGAGACCACCGCAGCAGTCCCCCACCACCGATGGCGCCCGATGCGCCCTGGGTGTCCGTTCACATCCCGCCTTCACTCGCGTCGAGCATTCGTCGGAACAGCTATCGGCACGCGCGGTGGCCGACCTGAGGGATTCCACACGAGCCGCGCCGGGAACCGATCACCCGGAACCGATCACCCCAGCGATCACCCCCAGCAGTCGCCGGGCGGGGGTGCGCGTCGCTCAAGCAGCAGTGACGTCGACGGTGGCGTCGTTGAAGCACGCGCCGCCCGCCAACGGATCGGCGGTCGCCGGCGTCAGCACGTTCACACCCCAGACCGCACCATCGCTGTCGGCACCGTGGTTCCTGAGCCACACGCCCTTGCTCATCACCGCCACGCCCGGCCGGACGTCGGTACCCACCTCGAGCAGGACGATGATCGACCCCTGCCGGTTCGCGACCCGCACCGTGTCGCCGGCCGCCAGGCCGCGGGCAGCGGCATCGTCGGGATGCAGGCGGATGCCCGTCGACGGACTCTGGAACTCGCCGAACATCGAGTTGACGAGCTTCGACGACGCCGGCGAGATGAGCGTGAGCGGGCCGTCGGCTGCCGGAGACACGTGGCGGGGAACGCCCTGCGCCGGGTCGACGAGCACCGCGCGCCCGGGATGGTCGGGGTCGTGCATCGGCACTTCGTCGACGAACTGCCGAGGCGCTGCCACCACGCGGGGCCCCGCGTCGTCGACCACGCCGGCGATCTCTTCGAACTGCCACTCGAAGCCCATCGCGCGCGCCAACGCGAGGCCGGTGTGGTCGTTCGACCGACTCTCGCCGACCGGCTCGATCACCCGGCGAACCGGTTGCACGGTGAACGACCCGTAACTCGCGGCGACGTCGTCGACCTCGAACGCCGTGGTGGCGGGCAGCACGACGTCGGCGTAGCGGGTCGTGTCGGTGAGCACCTGTTCGTGCACGACGGTGAACACGTCCTCGCGTTCGAACGCCGCCACGACCGACCGTTGGTCGGGGCACATCAGGACCGGGTTGGCACCCTGGACGAACAGCACGCGCACGTCGGTGCACGAGCCCGGCGCCATCCACTCGCCGATGCGGTGCATCGGCACCTGGGCGCGCGGCACGGATTCGATCGCGGGCCACCGGAGCGTGGGCTTCACCAGGTCGGTGTCGGTCGCCCCGATGACGCCGCTGCCCGGCACACCGAAGTGACCCCCCAGCACCGGCAGGGCCAGGATCGCGCGACACGCCGCCCCACCGTTGGCGTTGCGCTCGGGTCCCCAGCCGATGCGCAGCATCGAGGGACGGGTGGTCGCCCACCACTGCGCCAGCGTGGCGATGTCGGCCGCCTCGACCCCGCACACCGCCGCGGCGTCGTCGAGCGACCAGCCGAGGGCCTCGGCCATGAACGCATCGGCACCCGCTGCGTGCCGCGCCACGAAGTCGCGGTCGATGCCACCGTCGCGCTGCCAGGCGCCGGCGATCGCCATCGCGAGCACCACATCGGTGCCCGGCCTGACGGCGAGGTGCAGGTGCGCCCGCGCCGCCATGGCGGTGCGCCGCGGGTCGATCACCACCAGCCGTGCACCGGCGTCGACGGCACGCTGCACCAGTGGCGGGAAGTGCGTGTTCGACACCGTGGGGTTGGCGCCCCACACCACGACGAGCCGAGCGTGCACCACATCGAGCGGGTCGGCCGACGGCATCTCGCCGAACACGCTGGACCATGCCACGCTCGCGGTGTGGGCGCAGATCGTGTGCTCGACGACGGTCGAGCCGATCGCGGCGAAGAGCGCCTCGGTCGCGCTCGACCGCTCGACCGCGCCCGCCGACGAGTTGTAGGTGAACGCCACCACCGAGCTCGGCCCGGCCTCGTCGATCGCCACCCGCATGCGTGATGCCACCAGGGCGAGGGCCTCGTCCCACGTGGCCGACCGGAAGTGACCCGCGCCCTTGGGGCCGGTTCGGACGAGCGGCGTGAGGACCCGCTCCGGCGCGTACACACGCTCGGCGTGCCGCTTCACCTTGGCGCAGATCCAGCCATCCGTCAGCGGGTTGCCCGGTGCGGCGTCGATCCGCTCGATGCGGCCGTCGACCACGGTGACCGCGAGCGAGCAGGTGTCGGGGCAGTCGAGCGTGCAGGCGGTGTGGCGCACGTCGGCACGATCGTCGATGGACATCGCGCCAGTCTTGCCCAACGGCGTCAGCCGGCGCGCAGGTCTCGACGGCCGATCGCCCACACGGCCACGGCCACGCCGACACCCGCCACGACCAGCATCACCGCCAGCATCACGGCCATCGACCCGAGGGGTGTCACCCCAGCAAGCGTCTCGACGACGTCGTACAGGGTGAACAGCGACACGACCTCGATGTGGCGGAAGAAGCCGATGCCGGCATCGGCGAGCGAGGTGATGACGTAGCTCGCGACTGCGACGACCGCGGCGACCGAGATCGCCACACCCCGCCGGCCCGTCGCGGCGCCGACGGCGAGGCCGATGCCGGCGATGGCCCACGTGAGCAGCGTCGCGCTCAGCGTCGCCAGTGCCACCGCTCCGACGCCGGCCTCGAGACCGACGATCCGTGTCGAGACGAGCACCGTCACCATCGACACGATCGCCAGTGCAGCGGTCAGCGCCATCAGCGCCAGCCACCGCTCGACGACGACCCGTGTCCGGGTGACCGGCAGGGCGTAGACGGTCTCGAGCAGGCCGCGCTCCTCGTCGCCCGCCAGCGAGCCGGCGACGCCGAGCGCTGCGATCAGCAGCAACAGCGGCAGGGCCAACGCGTACACCTGTGACGACAGGTAGCCGATCGGTGAGAACGGGTCGATGCCTCCACCCATCCCGAACAGCGACTGCAGGCTCTCCGGCATCCGGTCGATCATCTCGTTCATCGTCGCGGCCTCGTCCTCGATCGCCGGCCAGAACGCGATGTTCACGACCACGAAGGCGGCGATGCCGATGCTCCATCCGATGAGCCAGCGACGGCGGTCGGCGATGGCGCGACGGGCCAGCACGAGGGTCACGACGGCGCCCGCTCGCCGTAGTAGCCGAGGAAGAAGTCCTCGAGGTCGGCCTCCGAGCAGTGCAGGTCGGTCGGTCGCAGCGTCGCGAGCACGGCCAGCAACGCCCCTGCTGCACCTTCGACGTCGATCTCGATCTCGGCCTCGCCGTCGAACGACCTCACCGCCACCACCCCGGGCACGTCGGCCAGCCGCGCCGGTTCGGGCGGCGGCGCAGCGACGTCGTCGAAACGCACCCGGAACGTGCGTACGAGCTGTGCGATCAGCGTCTCGATCCGGCCCTCCGCCACGAGCCGGCCTTCCCGCAGGACCGCCACGCTGTCGGCCACGTGCTGGACCTCGTCGAGCACGTGCGAGCTCAGGAACACGGTCCGGCCGTCGGCAACCACCTCGCGGGCGAGCGAGCGGAACGTCTGCTGCACGAGCGGATCGAGCCCACCCGTCGGCTCGTCGAGCAGGAGCAGATCGGGTCGCGGCGCGAAGGCGGCGATCATCCCGACCTTGCGCCGGTTGCCGAGCGACAGCTCGCCCATCGGACGGTCGAGATCGGCATCGAGCCGCTCTGCGAGCACCTTCACCTCGGCGTCGAGCCGTCGACGGCGCAGTGCAGCCTGATCGGCCAGGAAGTCACGCCCGCTGAGGCGGGGCGGCAGATCGAGCGCACCCGGCAGGTACCCGATCCGTGATCGGAGGGCGACACCGTCGCGTCGCGGGTCGAGCCCGAGCACCGACACCGTGCCGGATGTCGGCCGGATCAGGTCGAGCAGGAGTCGGATGGTCGTGGTCTTGCCAGCACCGTTCGGGCCGAGGAAGCCGAACACCCCGCCCACCGGCACCACGAGGTCGAGCTCGTCGAGGGCGGTCGACGCGCCGAAACGCTTCGCCAGTGTGCGGGTGACGATGGCAGCGTCCACGCGGTCAACATACGCACCGGGAGCAGGCCTGACGACGGCCTTTGGTCCCTTGCACGCGTGATCGTTCCCGGATGCAGCAGCGCCCCGCACCTGGGAGGAGGTGCGGGGCGCCGGCGAGGGGGACCGCCAGCCGGTCAATCCAGCCGGTCAATCCAGCCGGTGGCGTCAGTCGGTGACGCGGGCGGCGCGGGTGCGCCGGGCGCCGAACACGCCGAGACCGCCGATGGCCATGAGGCCTGCGGCCACGAGGGCCAGGGTGCCGCTGTCGGCGCCGGTTGCCGGCATGGCCGTGGTGGTGGTGGCGGCGGTCGGCGGCACCAGGACAGCGTCGATGACGTGGATGATGCCGTTGCACGCCTTGACGTCGGTGGCGACCACGTTCACCGTGTCGTTCAGCACGACCTTGCCGCCGGTGACGGCGATGGTGACGTCGGCGCCGTTCAGCGTGGTGGCCTTGTCGAGGGTGACCACCGTGGCGGCATCGACGGCGCCGGCGACGACGTGGTACGTGAGGATGCTGGTGAGGAGCTCCTTGTCGGCGAGCACCTGCTCGGGGGTGACGCCGAGCGCCGTGAACGCAGCGGTGAAGGCGTCGTTGGTGGGTGCGAACACGGTGGTCTTCGCGTCATCGCACGAATCGAACGGGCTCACCAGGTCGGCGGCTCCGAGCGCCGCGACGAGGGTCGAGAACTGCGGGTCGGCCGACGCGATGGCGGCGATCGGCTGGGTCTCGTCGGCACTCGCGGTCGGGGCGAGCATCGACACTGCAAGGGCGGCCGTGGCCGCAATCATCAGCTTCTTCATGGGTGGCTCCTCATCTGGGTGGTGATAGCGCTTGTTACGGAGCACCCCCCATCCCCGGATGGGATCGAACACCGGAATTTCCGCGAGCTCACCAGCGAGCTGACCGGCACCCGCCTCAGGCGGGATCGAGGAACACGAGCGGGATCTCGCGATCGGTCTTCGTCTGGTACTGCGCATAGTTGCGGAACGCCTCGGTGACCTGCGGCCAGAGACGAGCCCGCTCGACCTCGGTCGCGACGCGGGCCCGCATGGTGGTCGTGGCCGACTTCGTGGTCACCTGCACCTCGGGATTCGCCTGCAGGTTCAGGAACCAGGCCGGGTGGTGGTCGTCGCCACCGCGTGAGGCGACAATGACCATCGAGCCACCCTCCTGGATGGGGGACGTGAGCATCACCGTCCGCGGCTCGCCGCTCTTGCGGCCCGTGGTGGTGAGCTCGATCACCGGCATCGCACCGACCGTCCAGCCCCAGCGACCGCCCGAGATCTTCAACCCCGTGCGGTGCACGCGGTTCATGGTCTTGAGCACGAGGTCGCTGGGCATGGACGGACCTTACGCCACCCGTGTCAGCCCATCTGCGTGGTCGTCTCCCGGCAGCACCTTCACGACGCCGCGGTGGTCGCCGGGCCGGTCGGCATGATTCCCCGGAGTTGTCGTACCCCGACGGCCGGCTGGCAGGATGCTCGGGTGCATCGACGATCGGGAGACGGGTTCGTGCGGTGCGCCGACGGCCACGTGCGGTGGGGCGTGTTCGGTGCCGCCGGCGTCGTGTTCGTGATCCGCCGGCCCACGGCGAGCCCCCTGGTGATGCTGCAGATGCGATCGGCCTTCGCCCACGAGGGTGGCACCTGGAGCTGCGCCGGCGGGGCGATCGACGAGGGCGAGTCCGCGTACGAGGCCGCGATCCGCGAGGCATCGGAGGAGGTCGGCGAGATCCCCGACGATCACCACGTGCTCGGCGAGTACGTCTTCGCGCCCGCCGATGACTGGCACTACACGACGGTGGTCATCGAGGTCGCCGACACGTTCGGGTCGTCGATGAACTTCGAGACCGACGCAGTCGAGTGGGTGCCCGCCGACGAGGTGACGGCGCGGCCGCTCCACGCCGGGTTCGCCGCTGCGTGGCCGCACCTCCTGCAGATCGTCCTCGAGATGGCCTGAGTTCACCCAGCCGCGTCTCAGAGGTCGGCGATGAACCGGCTCTCGCTACCGGCCGACAGGCCCGTCGGCGAGAACAGCAGACCGGGCGGCTCGATCCTCGACAGCGTCTCGAGCGGCATCGCTGCTGCCGCCACGGTGGCGTCGACCTCGCCGCCCAACACCTTCGACGGCGTGTGGAGGCGCAGTGTCCCGGCACTCGCCGGCGCGCCCGATGCACCCGAGATCTCCATCGGCCCGAACTGTTCCGGCATGTCCCGATCCGGCCAGGATGTGCCCGTGGCGCTCTTCGACTGCATCGTGGTGGTCGACTGGAGCGCGAGTGCCGTTCCCACGCTGGGCGCCGACTCCGTGTGGTCGCACGTGCTCGACGTGCTCACCGGTCAGGGGTGCACGATCAACCACCCCACCCGGCAGGCCGCCGGCGACCACGTTCGCCAAGTGTTGGTGGACACCCGTGGGCGCGTCCTCGTCGGCTGCGACTTCTCGTACGGCTACCCCGTCGGCTTCGCGGTCGCCGCCGGCCTCGTCGATCCTGGCAGCCCGGGCCGACCGGCATGGCGAGTGACCTGGGACCACCTCGCCAGAGCGATCATCGACGGCCCCGACAACGCGAACAACCGGTTCGACGTCGCGGCCGCGTTGAACGCGGGCGTCGGCGAGGGCCCCGGGCCGTTCTGGGGCGCCACGAGCGTCCGGCACGTGATGCCGACCCTCTCGCGGACCAAGGCGCCCGGCTTCCCGCACAACGGGCCCACAGGGGTCCTGACCGAGCCCCGC
>JBEGOE010000018.1:0-5654 GCA_041182165.1 Actinomycetota bacterium | reverse complement strand
GATCACCGCTCCGGCAGCGGTCGCCGCCGGGAAGGCGAGGATCGTCCAGTAGTGGCGGAAGAACTGGCCGCCGAGAGCGAACGCCAACACGGCGAACGCGCACCACGCGCCCAGCACGACGACTGCCCGTCGGGATGCGGGCGACGAAGCAGCGCCGACCAGCAGGCCCGTGACGAGCACGACGGCCAGCACCAGGCACGCGGGGCGGATGACGTCCCAGACGACGTCGATCCGCTCGAACCGGGCGTCGACGAACGCCGACCGTCGGGTCAGTCGGTAGCCCGCCACCGCGTACCACCACCGGTCCCAGCCGGTCAGCGCGCCATGCAACGCACACACCCCGAGCGGGATGGCCGCGCCCGCCGCCAGGAGTCCCACGGCCCGCGCCCGACGGTGGAGGGCCGCACCGGCGACCCCTGCCACAGCGACCGCCACGAACGCAGCACCCAGTGCGTCGAACGCGCTCTGCTTCACGGTGAGCGCTGCACCGCCTGCAACCCCGGCAGCGAGCATCCATCGGGTGCCGTGGACTCCGCGGTGGGACGCCTCGAGGCACAGTGCGAGCGACACGGCACCGAGGGAGGCGCTCAGCAGTTCGGCGTTGGCCGTGTGCCCCTCGATCTGCGGCAGGCTCGCGAAGACAGCGACGAACAGCCCGGCAGGCAGTCGAGCGCGCTCACCGGCGAGCCGTGCAGCGATGTGCCCGCACGCCACTGTGCCGACGATGCATGCGACGACGGCCAGGAGTCGAACCCCGACCGGTGTGCCCGGGCCGAGGACGTGCTGCAGGCGATAGAGCATCAGCAGACCCTGTGGCCGGTCGACCCACACGTCGGCGTACAGGTGTTGCCCGCGCGCCCATGCCCGGGCCACGGCGAGGTAGCCGCCCTCGTCGACCGTCAGCGGTGCTGTCAGGAGTCGGACCCGCATCAGGATCGCGACGACCATCGGCGCCACGACCGCGGCGCCCGGCATGACCGGCGTGTCCGGCGTGTCCGCGAGTGCCTCGGGGTCGTCATCCGTCGAGATCGATGTGCTCACACCGAGCGCTCCCTCTGGCTCGAGTGGGTCGCCCGTCGGCGAGTGGCCTGCAACCGCTGCAGTGGCCGGTACGTACCCCGGGTCGCCGGGCGGCGAACCATGCCGTTGATGCGGCATCGCCACCGTCTGGGGTGCGAAAGGGGGGTCTGTGGGGAACATCGTTGACGTATAGGGGACTGGGGGGGACGAAGGGGGAAGCGGCGAACATCGTGCACTGCGCGCGATTTCGATGACCGTCGGAAGGGGTGAGACCAGGTGCTGTTCGTCGGGACACACGAGCGACAGCTCGATGACAAGGGACGCCTGGCGCTGCCGGCTCCCTTCCGTGCGCACCTGGGCGAGCACTGCTACCTGGTCTTCGGCGACAGCAAGTGCATCAACGTCGTGCCCGCCGAGGTCTTCGAGACCATGGCCGAGCAGCTCATGGCACGTGTCGAGCGCGGCGAGCTCACCATGCAGCGCCAGCGCGCCGTGTCGTCGAGCGCCTCGCTCGTGACGGTCGACAAGCAGGGCCGCGTGAGCATCGACGACAAGCTCCGCGACTACGCCGGGCTCACCACCGAGTCACGCGTGGTGGTCACCGGCAACTTCAAGATGATCGAGATCTGGTCGCCGGAGCGCTTCGAGCGCATCCGCGACGCAGGCACCAGCGACCTCGCCGGTGACGACCGATGAAAGGGGAACGAGGAACCTTCGCACCGACGGCTTCGGTCCGACGATGACGACGACCACCGCACACCACCGAGCCCGTGGCGCATCTGCAGTCCGCCGGCCGGCAAGATGGACAGCCCCACTCCGCCCGCTTGCCGTCTCGTCGACCGGGGAGACATCCCGGCGACACCCGCCGTCCGGCGGGCTGCAGATGCACCACGGTTCCTCCGAGGACCGCACATGAGCGAACGCTTCGAACACAGCGCCGTCATGGTGACGACGATCGTCGAGATCTTCGCCAGCGTGCCGCCCGGCTGGGTGCTCGACGCCACGCTCGGCGGTGCGGGACACGCCACGGCACTGCTCGAGGCGCACCCGCACATCAGCATCCTCGGCCTCGACCGCGACGGCGATGCACTCGCCGTGGCACGTGAGCGACTGGCTGTCTTCGGAGATCGGGTCCGCACGGCCCACACACGGTTCGACCACCTCGACGACGCCATGGAAGCACTGGCCATCCCCGCCCTCTCCGGCGCACTGTTCGACCTGGGGGTCAGCTCGCCCCAGCTCGACCGCGCCGAGCGTGGCTTCTCGTACCGCAACGAGGCGCCGCTCGACATGCGCATGGACCAGCGCGAGGAGTGGACCGCGAGCGACATCGTGAACGGATACGACGAGGCCCGCCTCGCCCGCGTCATCCGGGTGCACGGCGACGAGCGCTTCGCCAACCGGATCGCCCGCGCCATCATCGCGGCACGCCCGATCGAGACCACGACCCGGCTCGCCGAGGTCGTCGTCACCGCCATCCCGGCGGCTGCCCGCCGCACGGGCGGCCATCCAGCGAAGCGGACCTTCCAGGCACTGCGCATCGAGCTCAACGCCGAGCTCGCAGTGCTGCCGATCGCGCTCGACGCCGCCATCGGGCACACCGTGCCGGGCGGGCGGATCGCCGTGCTGTCGTACCACTCGGGTGAGGACCGGATCGTCAAGGACCGCATGCGTCAGGCCGAGACCGGGGGGTGTGCGTGCCCGCCCGAGCTGCCCTGCGTGTGCGATGCCGTGCAGACCGTGCGGATCGTGCGCGGCGTGCCGAAGACGCCCGCTGCCGACGAGCGCGAGTCGAACCCGCGTGCCCGCAGCGCACGGCTGCGCGTGGTCGAGAAGAGCGTCGGTGCCCGCCGAGGCGCGGGTCGGGGCTGACCATGGCAGCAACAGCCCATGCACATGCGCATCCTGAGCCCGCCGCCCGCCGCGGCTCGACACCCCTCCAGCGGCGCACGCCCGTCGTGTCCACTCGTCGCCACAACGTCGCGGGCCCCCGCGCGATGATGCGCGCGACGGTGGGCATCGAGGCGTCGCGACCGTCGCTGGCGCTCGTCCCCCGACAGCGCCGCGCCACGCACCTCGCCGTGCTGGTCAGCGTGACGGTGGGACTCGCGATGCTGGGTGCGGCTGCGTTCCAGACGCAGCTCGCCCAGCGCCAACTCCTGCTCGATCAGCTCGATGCCGGCATCGAGCAGTCGCACACCCGGTATGAGTCCCTGCGGCTCGAGCGGTCGCAGCTGCGTTCGCCCGAGCGCCTTGCCGGCATCGCCGCGGCGAACGGAATGCGGCCGTCGACCGACACCGGGTTCCGTACCGTGTCGCCGGAAGTCGAGATCGCCGTTCGGCAGAGCACCGGCATGATCGTCCGACGTGAGGTGCCGTACGGTGAGTCCCTGCTCGACGAGTACCGTGTCGTCAAGGGCCTCGGCGAGGACCTCCCATGAGCCGTCGGCCGCCCGTCGACCCGCGCCCGCGGTCGCGGAGCCACGGGCCGGCACGTGGACGCTCGTCGACCGCGTCGGCTTCGGGTGCCACTCCGGCCCGTCACGCATCGACCGGCAAGCGCCGTTCCGCATCACGCCACCAGCCCGTCACCCGTTCTCGGCCGACGGCGCGTGACAACGGTCGACGTGCTGCGTCGCGTGTCCAACCCCGGCCGTTGCAGAAGCGGCCCTCGCGGCAGCCGCGCGTCGCACGCCATCTCTTCAAGGTGGGTCAGACCCGGCGCCGCCTGCTGGCGATGGTCATCGCGGCGGCGATCGTCTTCGGCGTCGTGATCGTGCGGGTCGTCATGCTGCAGACCGCGGATGCCGACACGTTGCGCGCCGCCGGGCGCCAGCAGCGCACCAGCGAGACCGTTCTTCAGGCCAGCCGTGGCGTCATCTTCGACCGCAACGGCGACGAGCTGGCGCTGTCGGAGCCTGCGACCACCGTCTATGCGAACCCCCGTCTCGTGAACGACCCGGCGGCCACCGTCACGGCGCTCGCCGGGCTGCTCGAGCTCTCGCCCGAGCGGCAGCAGCAGCTCGTCACGGCGTTCACCGCCAAGGACAAGGGTTTCGTCTACGTCGCCCGCCAGGTCGCCGCAGACCAGGCGGCCGCCGTCGAGGCACTCTCGCTGAACGGGGTGCAGACGATGGACGAGGACCGCCGGGCCATGCCCGCCGGCTCGGTGGGTAAGAGCGTCATCGGCCGGACAGACATCGACGGCACGGGCATCGCCGGCCTCGAACTGCAGTACGACGCGTGGCTCACCGGCACCGACGGCGAACAGGTGCGCGAGCACGACCGCAACGGGCGCTCGCTGCCGGGCAGCGCCGCGACCACGTCGAGGCCCGTGCCCGGTGGTGACGTGGTGCTCACGATCGATCGCTCGGTCCAGTACTCCGTCGAGCAGGCGATGCTGGCTCAGGTTGCCCTGCTCGGCGCCAAGGGTGGCAGCGCGATCGTGCTCGACACCGACACCGGCGAGGTGCTCGCCATGGTGGGCGTCCAGCGGGATGCGACCACCGGCCAGGTGTCGGTGACGTCCGGCAACATCGCGGCCGTCGAATCCGCCGAGCCCGGCTCCGTCGTCAAGGCGATCACGATCGCGGCGGCGCTCAACGAGAGGACCGTCACCCCCGACACGACTTTCGTGGTGCCGTACAAGAAGCAGTACAGCGACACCGAGCTACACGACGCCGAACAGCACCCGACCGAGGCGTGGTCGGTGTCGAGGGTGCTCGCCAAGTCCTCCAACATCGGCACGATCGAGACGATGCTGACGCTCGCACCGACGCTGCGCGCCACCAAGGAGAAGCTCGGCGCCTACTTCACCGCCGTCGGCCTCGGGCAGAAGAGCGCCCTCGCATTCCCCAACGAATCGCGTGGCCTCGGCGCCGACTGGACGAAATGGGAGGGCGCCGAGCAGTACACGGTCGCCTACGGTCAGGGCATCGCCTCGACCACCGTCCAGCTCGCTGCCGCCATCAACACGATCGCCAACGGTGGCGTCTACGTGGCGCCGAAGCTCGTGAAAGCGATGATCGACCCTCGTGGCGCGCTCACCGAGACGGAGCCTTCTGCCACCCGCGAGGTCTTCCGCCCGGAGGTCACTGCGCAGGTGAACACCATGATGCGCGAGGTCGTGTGCGAGGGCACCGCGAAGCTCGCTCAGGTGGCCGGCATCTCGGTGGCGGGCAAGACCGGCACGGGCCTCAAGGCCCAAGAAGGTGGCGGCTACAACGACGCCGACGGAAACCGCAAGTACTACTCGTCGTTCGCCGGCTACTTCCCGGCGGAGGACCCGCAGGTGACGGTGCTGATATCGATCGACGAGCCGCCGGGCGCCGACGGACAGGGAACCCGCTTCGGTGGCACCGCTGCGGCGCCGGTGTTCGCCGTCATCGCCCCGACGATCATGCACGAGATGGACATCGTGCCACCCGCGTCGGGTGGCGGCTGCACCAATGGCTGAGCGCATGCTCTCGCAGGTCCTCGCTGACCTCCGTGGCGGCCCGGCCTGCACCCTCGAGGGCGCCGATGCGGTCGTCACCGACATCACGGTCGACTCGCGCGTGGCGGGCCCCGGGTCGATCTTCTCGTGCGTGCGCGGCGAGCACCACGACGGCCACGACTTCGCGACGGACGCCGTC
>JBEGOE010000017.1:0-6428 GCA_041182165.1 Actinomycetota bacterium | reverse complement strand
CGCTCGGGGCCTGCCTGCGCGCCGCGCAGCAGGCCCCGAGCGGCGGCAACGACCAGCCGCAGCAGTAAGTGGTGGTGCAGGACCCGGCCAAGCGCGCCGCCGTCGCCGAGCTCTACCGCCGTGCGTTCGACCGGTACGAGCGCTCGCTGCCCGAGCCGTCGGCGTTCCCCGACGAGGCCCAGGCCGACGCCTGGCGCCGCACGCGAGACGCCAGCCGTCACCTCGCCGACCACCTCGGCGACGTGCCCGTCATCGTCGTGTTCCTCCAGCCGCTCATCCCGTGGGAGCCCAGCGACGCCGACGGCCCGATGGACATCGGCCGTCTCGACGCCAGCGTCTACCCGGCCGTGCAGAACTTCTGCGTCGCGGCGCGGGCCCTCGGTCTCGGCACGGCGCTCACCACCGTCATCCGCATCCACACCGACGAGCTGCTCGAGTTGCTCGGCGTGCCGGCCGGCCGGTTCGAGGTGGCGGCCCTCACGCCGCTCGGTCATCCCAGCGGCCGCTTCGGTGTGGCGCCGCGCAAGCCGGCGGCCGCCGTCACCCATTGGGACGGTTGGGGCGCCAAGCGACGCTGAGCCCGCACTACGTTGTGCCGCCATGGCGATCACCACGGTGTCCGACATCATCCGCGAGCACGGCGTCGACCGTGCCGACCACACGGCCCTGATCGAAGGTGATCGGCGGCTCAGCTGGGGCCAGCTGCTCGAGCGCTCGTGCCGTGTGGCCAACCTGCTCGCTTCGGCCGGCGTGGGCGACCAGGACCGGGTCGCGTTCCTCGACAAGAACGGCATCGAGCACTTCGCGGTCTTCTACGGCGCTGCGCTGCTGAACGCTGTGTGCGTCGACGTCAACTGGCGCCTCGCCCCGCCGGAGGTCGAGTTCATCGTGAACGATGCCGAGGCCAAGGTGCTCGTCGTCGGCCCCGACTTCGTGCCGGTGCTGCAGGCCATCGCCCCCAACCTCACGCACGTCACCACGATCCTCGTCGTCGGCGGCGCCGATGGCTTCACCGACTACGAGACCGCCGTCGCCGCCCAGCCGGCCACCGACCCCGGCACACCCAGCACAGCGGACGACATCGCGTTCCAGCTCTACTCGAGCGGCACCACCGGCCGCCCCAAGGGCGTCATGCTCTCGAACACGAACTTCTTCAGCCTGCTGCCGGCGGCCAAGGACATCTGGGGCCTCGCGCCGACGTCGGTCAACATGGTCGCCATGCCGCTGTTCCACATCGGCGGCGGTGGCTGGGCGGTCGCCGGCCAGTACGAGGGGTGCACGAGCGTGATCGTGCGTGAGCTCGACCCCGCAGCGCTGGTGCGCCTGATCGGCGAGCTCGGCATCACCCACGGCTTCCTCGTGCCCGCCGTGCTGCAGTTCATGCTGCTCGTGCCCGGGGTCGACGATGCCGACTTCTCGAGCCTGCAGACCATCGTCTACGGCGCCTCGCCGATCAGTGAGGACGTGCTGGCCCGCAGCGTCGAGACGTTCCGCTGCGACTTCTGGCAGGCGTACGGCCTCACCGAGACCACCGGCGCGATCGTGAACCTGCCGCCCGCCGACCACGATCCGCACGGCCCGAACAAGCACCGCCTCCGCTCGTGCGGTCTGCCCGGGCCGGGGGTCGAGGTGCGCATCGTCGACACCGACAGCCTCAGCGACTGCCCGCAGGGCGAGGTGGGCGAGATCTGGATCCGCTCGCCACAGGTGATGGTGGGCTACTGGCACCTGCCCGACGAGACGGCCAAGGCGGTCACGTCCGACGGCTGGTTCCGCAGCGGTGACGCCGGCTACCTCGACGAGCAGGGCTACCTGTACATCCACGACCGTGTGAAGGACATGATCGTCAGTGGCGGCGAGAACGTGTACCCCGCCGAGGTCGAGAACGTGCTGATGGGCCACCCCGGCATCGCCGACGTCGCCGTCATCGGTGTGCCGCACGAGAAGTGGGGCGAGACCGCGAAGGCGATGGTGGTGCGTGCACCCGGCACCGAGGTGACCGAGCAGGAGATCGTCGACTACGCCCGCGAGCGCCTCGCCCGCTTCAAGTGCCCGACCAGTGTCGACTGGATCGACGCCCTGCCCCGCAACCCCAGCGGCAAGATCCTGAAGAAGGACCTGCGTGCCCCGTACTGGGAAGGCCGCAGCCGCAACGTGAACTGACAGCCCGCCGACGGGCAGTTCGGGCCTCGACGGTGCAAGCCGGCACGGCAGCGGTCCGACCTTTGGCGCGATGTGGCGGTGTGCAGCCGGATCACGGCACAGGTCGGACCTTCGCCCGGCATTCGGGCGCTGCCGAGTGACCTGGGCCGACACGATGCATTCCCTGCCGGTCGGGAGACCGACGATCTCGTTACCCTGCCACGCCCCTCATCGGGAGTCGACAGCCCGCCGACGGGGATCGTCGCTCGGCTGAGGTCGATGCCACGCTGCAGCCCCTGCCCCCAACGGCACTTCTGCCACGCGCCAGGCAGCGCCGACGGCCGCTTCACAGCCGCCGTTATGCGCTCCTCGAAGCGGTTGACCGGATAGCGCCGAGCGGCAGCTATGCGTGGTTCGAGTGTGCCTCGTCGGCCGCCGGAACGGCGCCCGTCGGGAACGTGCGACACTGTGACGGTGACCTCACCGCTTCCCGGGCCATCGGGCCGGGAAAACCTGCGTCGCATGCGCCAGATCCTCAGTGATCCTGCGCCTGTGCTCGATCGGCTCAGCGCCACGTATGGGCCCATCTGCGGTCTTGGCGTACCGGGCGTGCGGTTGGCGGTGATCGGCGGTCCCGCCGTGCTGAGGGAGATGTTCTCGCACCCGGCTGATTCGTTTCGATGGGGGCATCGGTTCAACGTTGTCGGTGTCCAGTTCGTTGTCGGCAAGGAATCGATGATCGTGTCCGATGGGGAGGATCATCGCCGTCGGCGGGGGTCGGTGCAGGCAGCGTTCACGCGTCGACGCCTCGACCAGTGGGTGCCGATGATCCTGGAGCGTGCCGACGTAGCGATCAACGAGGTGCTCTCCCGCCGGGACTTGGGTGACGGCCCGCTCGATCTGGCGCCGGTCGTTCGGCGGTTGATCATCGGCGTGACGGTGCAAGCGTTCTTCGGTGAGCGTCTCGCTCAACGGTCTGATGAGATCGCCGACTTGTACGAGAGGTCCCAGCACTTCATCGAAGCGCCGGCGGTGCAGCAGTTGCCGCATCCGTTGCCGTTCACCAACCGTGCACGTGTTCGCCGTGATCTCCGTGCGGTCAACGCGATCATCGACGCCGAGATCGCTGACCGACGTGCCAACCCGTCCGGTGACCCGCTCGACATTCTCGAAGCACTCGTCGTCGACGACACGCTGTCCGACTCCGAGATCCGTGCACAGGTCCGCACGCTCATCGGTGCCGGCTATGACACGACTGCAGCGGCACTGTCGTGGCTGCTGTGGTGCGCTGCGCTCTCACCCGATGTCTGGCAACGGCTGCGCGAGGAGGCCGACGCCGTGCTCGGCGGCGCAGGCGGATCTGCCGGACCTGTCGACCCGGGTGCGTTGGCGCGTCTCGAGCACGCGCAGCGAACGGTTCGAGAATCCCTCCGGCTGCACCCTGCGGGGTTGATCGGTGCCCGTGTCGCTGCACGGGAGATGGAGCTCGGCGGCTGTCGCATCCGCATGGGGACACTGCTGGTGTGGTCGCCCCATCTCGCTGGACGAGACCCGGATCACTGGGTGGAACCGTTGCGGTTCGATCCGGACCGGTTCCTCGATCCCGCGCCGGAACAGAAAGCGCTCAGCGAGCTTGCGTGGATCCCGTTCGGTCGAGGTCCACATATGTGCATCGGCTTCGCCCTGGCGCAGATGGAACTCGCGCTGGTCATCGCACGGATGGCCCAACGCCTCGATCTCGCACCGATCAGCGACCAAGTGCCCCACCCGGTCGGCATGGTGGTCAATCGGCCGACCGGCGGTGCACCGTTCTGGGTCACCTCACGACCCGTCGGCATCGGATGAGCGGCACTTCGCCAGGCCGAGCTGCTGTCGCAGTCCCGCTGGGATTAGCGCTCGGCGCCACGTTGGGCTTGGTCGCTCGTGGGTGGATGCGAGTGGCCTCGGCCGACCCGGAGTTCAGTTGGGCCGGCACCGTCTTCATCGTCGCGGCCTTCACGGTGTGGGGGCTTGCGCAAGGGATCGTGCTCGCAGTGCGGGCGTCCACGTCACGGCGGTGGCTGGTGACGGTCACCCGCGTGTTCGGTTTCGTGGGGACGATCCCGTTGTTCGTCGGAGCTGGCGCGATCATGGCCCCGACCGTGATCGCCGGTGGGCTGGCGAGGCATCGCACCGACTGGAGGACCTGGAGCCGTGCTCTTGCCGGAGTCCTCGCGGCGATCCCAGTCGTTGTCGTCGCCGTGCAGCTCCATGACGACTGGGCCTGGACCTGGAGGTGGTGGCTCGCCACTGCGGGTCTCGCCCTCGTGTACGGAACGATCATCCAGGCCAACCGGGGCACCATGGCCCCGCAACTCGACGGATGGCACGTGCCCCGCTACGTCAGGATCCTCGGAGCGGTCGGTCTGGTGATCGCCATCGCACTCCCGCTCATAGGGATCGGCGTCACATGAACGGGCCCATCCACGGCAAGGCCATGACCAACGTCGACACACCGCTCACAACAGGCGCGAGGTTGGTGCACCTGGGGAGGAACTGGTGGCCTGTACCTGCCTTCATCGCCCTCAGCGTCCTCGTCCAGACACGCTTCATGTCGCGCTACGACGTTGGGGGCCATGCCGCCGAACACCTCCAGAGTTCTACGGCGCCATTCATGGCAGCCGCAGTCATCGGCATCCTGGTGTGGGCTACCCCCGGAGCGCTCCGCCAGGCCGACATCATGCTCGCCGCAATCGCATGGTTCGCGACGACCGTGGCGGTGTCGGTCGGGAACCTTCGTGTCGTCAACCAGCTCGTCAGTGCGGGCTACGGCTTCACGCCTACGAGCTCGGTGCCCGACATTGCCGATCACTCGCTCGCCAACACGTCGATCTGGTGGGCGGTCGCGGCCGCAGTGGTGCTCGTGGCAGCGTTCCGAAGGCGACATCACATCGGGAACACCGCAACAGCAGGTGCCTGTTTCGCCATGATCGTTCCACCCTGGGTCATACCTGGCGCAGGAGTGATCGTGCTCGCGGTCGTCCGATGTGTCCTGCACGCCAAGGAGCGGGCGGCTCGAGTCGTACCTCATTGACTGTTGGCGACCGGCAGCCAACACCACACCGGGACGTCGACCACCCGCCCCGAATGCCCGGTAGGGACGCACGACGCAAGGCCTGACGGCGAGCAGATCATCCCATCTGCACTGGCCACGTGGAATGGTGTATCTGTGGAATGGTGTATCTTTGGTGTATGAGTCGCACCAACATCGACATCGATGACGAGCTGTGCCAGCAGGTGATGGACCGTTACCACCTGACGACCAAGCGCGAGGCGGTCAACATGGCGTTGCGGCATCTGGCCGGCGAGCCCCTCGGCCTGAGCGAGGCCCGCGCGCTGAAAGGAACGGGCTGGGATGCCGACCTCGACGAGATGCGCGCCGGCCGCGTGTGATCCTCGTCGATACCTCGGCGTGGGTCGAGTTCCTCCGTGGCACCGGGTCGCCCGTGTGTGACGCAGTTGACCGCCTCCTCGCGCGCGAACTCGCGATCTGCGACGCCATCTCGATGGAGCTCTTCGCTGGCGCACGCGACGAGCGTCAACTCCTCCAACTCCGGGGCCTGCTCGCGCGGACGACCACACTGCCGACAACACCCACCGACTACGAGTCGGCCGCAACGATGTACCGCTCATGCCGCGTGCGCGGTGAGACCGTCCGCAGGCTGATCGACTGTCTGATCGGAGCGGTCGCCGTCAGTGCCGATGTCGAAGTCCTCCACGCGGACGCCGACTTCGAGACCCTCGCCCGCCACACCGATCTTCGGATCCACCGCGCTTCGCTTCGCTGACCTCGCTCCCGTCGTCGACCGTGATCGGACGACGGTGGTTCCGGGTCTTGACGCCCCGCTGCCCGGCACCCATGATCTCGCCGTGAGTTCGCCCGACCTCCCCGCCGAACGCGGCCGACCCGTACGGTTCGCGCCATGACGGCGCCTGTGATCCGTGCCGATCTGGCCGCCGCGCAGGCTGCGGCGTGGGCACACGTCACCAGCGCCGGCTCGTGCTGGAGCGGGGCCCAACGGGCAGCGATCGCACGCGCTGCCTTGGCAGCGCTCGACGACCCCGACCCGCTCCAACCGTGGGTCACCCCATCGGCTGCCGGACGGCCGCTACCGGGCACCGAGGCGGTCCCCACCGTCGTTGCGGACGCTGCCTACCGCATTGCTCGGCATGCATCGTCGCTGACCGAGGGCTGGTACCGCGCCCAACTCGACGCGGGCATCGATCCGGTCGCCTACGTCGAGATG
>JBEGOE010000016.1:0-4506 GCA_041182165.1 Actinomycetota bacterium | reverse complement strand
GCCGTACGGGGGGTCGCCGGCGATGGTGACGCGGTGCATGACGCGGCGCTCGGTGTAATCGGCGGTGGCGTAGTGGGCGGTCGAGCGGTTGTCCCAGAAGGCCACGTCGCCGTCGGCCCACCGCCAGCGCACCACGCGCTCGGGCTGGGTCATGTGCGTGTGCAGGAGGCGCAGCAGTGCGTCGCTCTCGATGGGCAGCAGGCCCTCGATCTCGCGGGTGAAGGTGTCGTTCACGAACAGGCCGCGCTCACCGGTCTCGGGGTGCACGCGCACCACCGGGTGCCGCACCGACCGCAGCGCGGCGAGCTTGGCGTTCTGCTCGCCGCTCGGGTCGTCGTCGCGGAAGCGGGTGAACGTGGCCGACGCGTCGTGCACGGCGGTGAGTCCGGTGAGCAGGTTCCGGATGGGCTCGCTGAGTGTCTGGTACGCGCCGACGAGGTCGCACCACAGCGTGTCACCCCCGCGTGACGGCAGCTGCTTGGCGGCGAGGATCGTGCCCATCGGCGGCCGCTCGGAGAACGTGACGTCGGTGTGCCAGCGGTCGTTGTAGCTGGTGCCCGTGCCACGCGAGCCGACCCCGAGGGGATAGTCGCTGCTGTCGAGCACGAGCACCTCGGGGTGGTCGTCGTCGAGGCCGCCGAGCAGCGGGTGCGCCGGCGTGAGCGTGCCGAACCGGCCGGCGAACGCGACCTGCTGCGTGGGGGAGAGATCCTGCTGCCGGAAGAAGACGACACGAGCGGACAGCAGCGCAGCGCGGATGGCTGCCACCTCGTGGTCGCTCATCTCGGCCGAGAGATCGACGCCGTGGACGACGGCGCCGATCGAGCCGGTGAGCGGTTCGACCTCCATCACCGAGCCCATCAGAGGACCCGCTTCTCGATCATGTCGGCGAAGTACGTCTCGGCGCCCTCGTTGATGTTCCAGCTCCAGACGACCTCGGGATGGACGAGGATCCGGCCGGTGGTGCCCACGCGCTCGACGGTCTCGGCGCGGCCGGTGATCTTGACGCCGCGCACGACCCAGGGGTCCTCCGACGCGATGTCGTCGATGGTCACCGACGCTCGGCCGTTGCGGACCACGTTGTGCCACTTGATGGTGGCCGGGTTGACCCTGCCGCCGATGTCGATCACGTCGCCGACGAACTGGAACCGCACGGCCGCGACGTCGGGGGCGCCGGTGGGCGAGGCGGTGGCGATGCGGCACACCCGCTGCGATGCGATGTAGGCCCGCTCGGCCTCGGTGAAGACGCTCATTGGGTGAACGTACCCCGGTGATGCGGCGGGGAGTGCGGCCGAGCCGCTACCCTGTACAAGTCAGATACAAGTGCGCCGGGCTGCATCGGCGACGAGGAGAGGTGTTCCGAGATGGCGAAGATCAAGGTCGACAACCCGGTCGTCGAGATGGACGGCGACGAGATGACCCGCATCATCTGGCAGTTCATCAAGGACAAGCTGATCCTCCCGTACCTCGACATCGAGCTCGACTACTACGACCTCGGCATCGAGCACCGTGATGCCACCGACGACCAGGTCACCATCGACTCGGCGATGGCCACGAAGAAGCACGGCGTCGCCGTGAAGTGCGCCACCATCACCCCCGACGAGGCCCGCGTCGAGGAGTTCGGCCTGAAGAAGATGTGGAAGAGCCCGAACGGCACCATCCGCAACATCCTCGGCGGTGTCATCTTCCGCGAGCCGATCGTCATCTCGAACATCCCGCGCCTGGTGCCGGGCTGGACGAAGCCGATCGTCATCGGCCGCCACGCCCACGGCGACCAGTACAAGGCCACCGACTGGAAGGTGCCGGGCGCCGGCACCGTCACCATGACCTACGTGCCCACCGACGGCAGCGAGCCGGTCGAGATGAAGATCGCCGACTACGGCGCCGACGGCGGTGTCGTCATGGGCATGTACAACTTCAACGACTCGATCCGCGACTTCGCCCGCGCCTCGCTGCGCTACGGCCTGAACCGGAACATGCCGGTCTACCTCTCCACCAAGAACACGATCCTCAAGGCCTACGACGGCCAGTTCAAGGACCTCTTCGAGGAGATCTACGAGACCGAGTTCAAGGCCGAGATGGATGCTGCCGGCCTCACCTACGAGCACCGCCTCATCGACGACATGGTGGCCTGCGCGATGAAGTGGGAGGGCGGCTACGTGTGGGCCTGCAAGAACTACGACGGCGATGTCCAGAGCGACACCGTCGCCCAGGGCTTCGGCTCGCTCGGCCTCATGACCAGCGTGCTGATGACCCCGGACGGCAAGACCGTCGAGGCCGAGGCGGCGCACGGCACCGTCACCCGCCACTACCGCGAGCACCAGAAGGGCAACAAGACGTCGACCAACCCGATCGCGTCGATCTACGCCTGGACCCAGGGCCTCACCTACCGCGGCAAGATGGACGGCAACGACAAGCTCGTCGAGTTCGCCCAGACGCTCGAGCGCGTGTGCGTCGAGACCGTCGAGGCCGGCGACATGACCAAGGACCTCTCGCTGCTCATCAGCAAGGACGCCCCGTGGCTCACCACCGAGGACTTCCTCGACGCGATCGATCGGCGCCTCCAGTCGTCGATGGCCTGACCCCCGCCCCGGCGATCCGCCGCCTGGCTCCCGACGACGATCACGTCGCCATCGGCGAGATCGTTCGCTCGGCGTACCTCGCCCTGCCGGACTACCCGCGTCACCGCGAGTACGACCAGGTCATCGCCGACGTGCCCGGCCGAGCGCATCATGCCGACGTCATCGTGGGCGAGCTCGACGGGCGCATCGTGGCTTGCCTCACGTTCGTGCGCGGCATCGACGACCCCGACGCCGAGTTCGACGACCCCGACGCGGCCAGCTTCCGCTACTTCGGTGTCGACCCGTCGGCGCAGGGCCGCGGCGTCGGCGAGGCGATGGTGCAGTGGTGCATCGACGAGGCGCGCCGGCTCGGTCGCCACCGGCTCTTCATCCACACGCTCGAGTCGATGCCGTCGGCGCTCCGGCTCTACCAGCGCATGGGCTTCGTCCGCCGGCCCGAGCACGACGAGACCTGGGACGGCATCCTCGGCCTCGCCCTCACACTCGACCTCGACTGACGTCCACGTGTGAGACTCGGCGCATGCGTGCGCTCGTGCTCCGATCCCATGGTGGTCCCGAAGTCCTCACGATCGAGGACGTCACCGACCCGGTGCCCGGCCCCGACGAAGTGGTCGTCGACATTGCTGCCACCGCGCTGAACCGCGCCGACCTGATGCAGCGCCGGGGCCTCTACCCCGACCCCCGCGGCCTGCAGCCCGAGATCCCCGGCCTCGAGTTCGCCGGGACGGTCAGCGCCGTGGGCGAGCGCGCCCGCATGTGGCAGGTCGGTGACCGGGTGATGGGCATCGAGGCGGGCGGCGCCTGTGCCGAGCGCATCGCCACCCACGAGCGCCAACTCATGGCCGTGCCGGCAGGCATGTCCCTCGCCGACGCGGCGGCCGTCCCCGAGGTCTTCCTGACCGCGTGGGATGCCCTCGTGCTGCAGGGTGGCCTCACCAGCGGCCGCTGGGCGCTCGTGCACGCCGGTGCGTCCGGTGTCGGCACGGCGGCGATCCAGATCGCGAAGGCGATCGGCGCCCGGATCGCCGTCACGTGCTCGGCCGGGAAGGCCGAGGCGTGCCGCGCGCTCGGTGCCGACGTCGTGCTCGAACGGTCACCGCACGACTGGCTGGCCGACGCGCTCGCCGCCGTGCCGCAGGGCTTCGACACAGTGCTCGACGTGATCGGCGGCGACGAGGTCGACCGCAACCTCCAGGCCGTGGCGCTGCGCGGCACCATCGTCCAGGTGGGCCTGATGGGCGGGGGCTCCACCCAGGTGAACGTCGGCCTGCTGCTCGCCAAGCGGTCGACCTGGGTGGGTACCACGCTGCGGACCCGCCCGATCGAGGAGAAGGTGGCCGTCACCCGCCGCTTCGCCGCTGAGATGCTGCCGCTGTTCGACTCCGGCGCTCTGCGGCCCGTCATCGACAGCACCTTCCCGTTCGACCGGGTGGCCGATGCGCACCGTCACATGGAGGCCAACGCCAACACCGGGAAGATCGTCATCACGATCCGCTGATGATGCCGCTGATCGGCGTGGCGCCGCCGTCGAGCACTTCGCTCGCGGGCACGCCGAACCAGTGCTCGGCCACCGTGGCGTAATAGGCGTCGAGCCCCACGGTGGCACGCAGGTTGTCGTCGCCGTCGAGTGCGGTCAGCGAGGGGTGCTCGCCGTGGCGGCCTGGGTTCACCGGCCCCATCAGCAGCGCGTGCGAGGCGGTGCCGTGGTCGAGCCCGCCCGAGTCGTTGTCGCGGACGGTGCGCCCGAACTCGCTCGTCGTCATCACGAGCACCCGGTCGGACAGGCCGCGAGCGGCGATGTCGTCGAAGAACGCCTGCAGTGCGTCGTCGAGGTCGGTCATCAGGGTGGGGTAGCGGCCGTTGTGATCGTCGTGGGTGTCGTAGTCCTGATGCGCCGGCACGTGCACGATGCGCACCCCGGCGT
>JBEGOE010000015.1:0-4331 GCA_041182165.1 Actinomycetota bacterium | reverse complement strand
GGCGTGGACAGCCGGCCTGCTGTTCCTCGTGCTCGTCGCCTACTACGCCGTCACCGTGTTCCAGGTGTGGCACACGGGCCGCACCGACGAGGCCCGTCCGGTCGATGCCATCGTCGTGATGGGTGCCGCCCAGTACGACGGCCGACCGTCGCCGCAGTTGCAGGCGAGGCTCGACAACGTGCTCGATCTGTGGCAGCAGGGCCTTGCACCGGTGGTGGTGGTCACCGGTGGCAAGCAACCGCTCGACCGGTTCACGGAGGCCGACGCGTCGGCCCAATACCTCATCGACAACGGCGTGCCCGCCGAGGCGATCCTGCGCGAGAGTGAGGGCCGGAACTCCTACGACTCGCTGGCCGGTGTCGACGCCTTGCTCACCTACCTGGGCCTCGAGCGCGTGCTGCTGGTGAGCGACCCATTCCACTCGTTGCGCATCAGGCTCACCGCCGAGGAGCTCGGGCTGGAGGCCTACGTGTCGCCGACGCGCACCAGCCCCGTCCAGGGCCGGGTTGCGTTCGCGAGGGAGCTGAAGGAGGCGGCGGGCGTGGCGCTCGGCCGCGTGGTGTCGTTCCGGCGCCTCCTCGAGATCACCGGCTGAGGCCGGCGAGCTCCATCGACTCGGCCACCAGCGAGTACGAGCGACGCCGCTCGACCGAGCCGTGGACGTTCGTCGTGAGGAACAGTTCGTCGGCGCCCGTGGCGGCCGCCAACCGCAGCAGGCCGTCGCGCACCGTGGACGGCGACCCGATGACGTGGCTCGCCGTCCAGGCCCGCACGGTCTCGCGCTCCATCGGGGTGTACGGGTACTCGGATGCTTCCTCGGGTGTGGGGTACACGTCGGGGCGACCCTGCCGCAGTCGCAGGATCGCCAGCCCGCCCGACCCCGCCAGCCACTGCGCCTCGTCGTCGGTGTCGGCGCAGACGACGTTGACGCCGAGCCCGAGGTACGGCCGTTCGAGGTGGCGCGATGGCCGGAACGCCGCCCGGTACGTCTGCACCGCCATGGCCGTGGTGCCGCCTGCGAAGTGGTGGGCGACCGAGACCGGCAGCCCGAGGTGCCCGGCCAGGTGTGCGCTGTAGTCGCTGCTGCCGAGCAGCCAGATCGACGGCCGGTTGCCGCGGGCGGGGACCGCGTGGATGGTGCCGAAGGGGTGCCGGTCGGCGAACGAGCCGTCGAAGTAGCCCTCGAGCTCGGCGAGCTGGTCGGGGAAGTCCTCGTCGCTGTTGCGGCCGCGGCGCAGTGCCGAGGCGGTGAGCCGGTCGCTGCCCGGCGCCCGGCCGAGCCCGAGGTCGATGCGACCGGGGTGCAGCGCCTCGAGCATGCCGAACTGCTCGGCCACCACGAGCGGCGAGTGGTTGGGCAGCATGACGCCGCCCGATCCGACCCGCAGGGTGGTGGTGGCCTGGGCGAGATGGGCGATGAGGACCGCCGGCGACGAGCTGGCGATGCCGGGCATGTTGTGGTGCTCGGCCACCCAGAACCGATGGAACCCGAGCTGTTCGACGTGGCGGGCGAGGTCGATCGACGAGCGCAACGCATCGGCGGACGTGGAGCCGCTGCTGACGGGTGCGAGATCGAGGACCGACAGAACGGGAAGCTCCATGCCGCCATCTTGCCCGGCCGCACGCCGGTTCGGGTGAGCGGGGTGGGCTGACGCGAGGGTCCTTGCTACACTTTCGCTTCCACGGGTCACACCGCTGGGGAATGGTGTAATTGGCAACACAGCAGTTTCTGGTACTGTTATTCAGGGTTCGAGTCCTTGTTCCCCAACTCAGATTTCACCGAAGGCCGGCGTTCATCGCCGGCCTTCGGTCGTTTTCGGGGTCGGTTCGACCATGTTGCTCGGCCGGGTTCACCGGCCATGTTCACCGGCCATGTTCACCGGCCATGTTCACCGGTTGGCGCACAGCGCGGCCGTTGGTAGTGTGCTGGGGCTACTGGGCCCCATCGTCTAGTGGCCTAGGACACCACCCTCTCAAGGTGGCGGCACGGGTTCGAATCCCGTTGGGGCTGCACTTGGAACACCACGTCGGGCCGGTCACCGGAGCGGCCCGACGGGTTTTTGACCCCCATCCCTGGGTGTCGCCGCCGGAGATCAGGCGTCCGAAGTCTGTCGTCATGCCGACGTGTTCCCGGGCATGATGCGGTCGTGAACGAGCTGACCTTCCAGCGATGGGACTGCACGATCAGGTTCAGGAGGAACCTCCAGAATCGCTGGAGACCGAGGCAACCGGAACAGATCGACATGATCGTTCCGTTCATCGACGGTGTCGCCGTGAAGGACCTCCTCGGCCACGACGGTGATGCGGGCCTTCCGTCGAACGACGTGGAGCCCTGTGCGACGCACTGGGGTGGGCCGCCGAACTACGGCGACGATGGTCGATGGGCGATCATCGACGGTGGATGCGGCGTGGTCGGGTGTTGTGGGGTCGAGGCTGACATCATCTTCGAGACGGACACCGTTCGGTGGTCGCGTTTCAAGATCGGTCAGCGTGACCCGGATCAGCGTGAGTACAGGTTCGATCGAGCGGCCTACGCGGCAACCATCGGCGCCATCCCCCGCCTGCACCCGATCGCCGTTACCGAGAAGTGATAACGCCAGGCCGCAAACACAAGCAGCATCGGGCGAGTGACGCAGCCCAGTACATCATCTGCTCGGTGCTGAGCGTGGTCCCGATGGCCAGCCGTCGACCAACGACTTCCAGGTGTTCGACCTGTTTCGCATCGTCGAGACCTTCGCCACGCAATTCGACGAACTCCCGGAGCTCATCCCGGGCCGTGCCGTCTACCTCGTCGTGATCGAAGTGGGTGTCGTCGTCGCCCGATCCGCAGTGGTTTTCTCCGGTGTGTCGACCATCGGCCCGGTGCGGGGCAGGGGGCAGGCCGCAGCGCTGCGGAGACGACCCCGCAACGCCCATGCCAGCAGCACGATCGAGGCCACCGCCAGCAGCGGCTGCACCGGCTCGAACCACTGACGCGCGCCGGTGGTGCCCAGCGCCACCAGCACGATCTTGTTGCAGACGGGGCACCCCACGGCGAAGAACGACAGCAGGCCACCGACGCTCGCCGTGCGCGAGACAGGCTCGGGATCGCCGTCATCGACCAGGCCCTCATCGACCAGGCCCTCGTCAACCAGGCCCTCGTCAACCAGGCCGGGGGCCACGGGGCCGGGGGCCGCCGGGTCACGGACGTAGGTGGCCACCACCAACCCGGCCAGCACGGCCGTGACCACCAGAACGGGGTACGACCACCAGGTCACCGGTACCGGCCTTCCGAACACCGGGTTGGGGATGACGTCGGTCGGAAGCCCGATGAGCAGCGCGGTGCCGACACCGGCGCCGACCGCCACGAGCCATCGACGCGCCGGCCATGTGAGCATGGTGGCCCAGCCGCTCATGGGGCGGTGACGATGGCTCGTCCGGTGGCGGCTGCAGCCTCCTCGACCGAGCCCAGGTCGGTGACGGCCCCGAAGCCCGCACGGGCCATCAGTTCGGTGGCGATCGCCGAACGACGGCCGCTGCGGCAGTACACGATGTACTCGGCGGCGGGGTCGAAGCCGGCGAGAGCCGCCTCGAGCGACCCGTCCTCGACGTTGTGGTTCACGGCGCCGGCGAGATGGCCCTGTGCGAACTCTTCCGGTGTCCGCACGTCGATGATGATCGTGTCGGCAGCCACGTCGGCCACGTCAGCCGCGGCAGCGGGAGCGTCGGCAGCCGCCCTGGGCTCGGGGCCGTCCCCGCACGCGGTGGCGGACAGCAAGATGCCCGCCGACAGGAGGAGGAGTGATCGGCGCGTCGTCATGATCAGAGAATACCCAGTGGGGTATCAATGCGCCACGCGATCGGCCGTGACGGGCGGCGCGCGACTTGAATGAGAGACGTGAGTGATCGTGGCGGGACCTGGTCGGCGGACGTGGTGGTCGTGGGAGGCGGTTCGGGCGGTGCGGTGGTTGCCGGGCGGCTGGCCGAGGCGGGGCGCGATGTGCTGCTCGTCGAGGCCGGGCCCGACTACGGGCCGTTCGGCGATCCCGGCTGGCCGGCCGACCTCGTCGACGCACGGGCACTCGCCACGTCGCACGACTGGCAGTACGCGAGCGGCCGGTGGACGTTCGAGCGAGCCCGGGTGATCGGCGGGTGCTCGTCGCACAACGGCGCGATCGCAGCGGTCGGACATCGCAGGGACTACGACGACTGGGGGCTGCCCGGCTGGACGGGTGACGACGTCGAACCGCTGTTCAGCGCTGCGCTCGACCGGATGCGCGTGCGTACGTACGACCGGGCCGAGGCGGTGCCGTTCCACGAGCACTGCCTGCAGGCGACCGAGGCGCTCGGCT
>JBEGOE010000014.1:0-5063 GCA_041182165.1 Actinomycetota bacterium | reverse complement strand
TCGATGTCGACGTCGCCGGTCAGCACGCCGCGCAGGTCGTGGTCGACCTTCGGCCAGTTGGGCGAGCCGCCCTGCATGCGCAGGATCTTGAACTCGTCGACCGCTGTGCCGTCGGCAGCGGTGAAGGCGTCGGCACCCACCACGTCGAGACCGTGCAGCGCGAGTGTGCCGGCGATCAGCGAGAACAGACCCCGTCGGTCGCGGCTGGCGATGCGCAGCACCTCGAACTCGCCCGCAGGCTCGTGCTCGATGTGCACGGCGCCATCAGCGTGGGCTTGCGCGATCAGATGGGCGAAGCGGGTCTCGTCGCGCTGCTCGCCGACCGCGCGGCGTTCGCCGCGCAGTGTCTGCGACACCACCTTGACCAACTCGTCGATGAGCATCGCCTTCCACGACGACCATGCGGCTGGGCCCGTGGCCAGGCTGTCGGCCTTGGTGAGCGCCACCAGAAGCTCGAGCCGCAACTGATCACCCACCGCGTGAGCGACGATCTCGGCAGTGCGGGGGTCGGACAGATCGCGCCGGGTGGCAGTCTCGGACAGCAGGAGATGGTGCTCGACCATCGAACGGATGACCGCCACATCGTCGGACTCGAACCCCATCCGCGGCCCGATCACGTCGACCAGGTCCATGCCCACCTCGGTGTGGTCGCCCGGGTACCCCTTGCCGATGTCGTGCAGCAACGCACCTACCAGCAGCAGGTCGGGGCGCGACACCGAACGCACCAACTCCGACGCGTTGACCACGGTCTGCAGCAGGTGGCGGTCGACCGTGAACGTGTGGAACGCGTTGCGTTGCGGACGGCTCCGCACGGCACGCCACTCGGGGACGTAGCGGCTGAACAGGTCGTAGCGCTCGAGGGCCTCGGCGGCGGGCACGAGCGCCGGCCCGGCGCCAAGCAAGCTCACGAACGCACGGCGGGTGCGCTCGGTCCACGCCTCACCCGGCTCGGAGCCCCGACTGGCGAGCATGCGCAGCGACCGGGCGCCGATGGGGTACCCGGCATGGGCCGCAGCGGCCGCCATCCGCAACACGAACGACTGCTCGTCGACATCGGCATCCCGGGTGACCTGTGCCTCGTCGTCCGTCACGGTGACGCCCACCACGTGGTCGGGCAGCTGCTTGAGATGACCACCCTTGCCGCCACGACGTGACAAGCGGTCGATCCGGCGCCAGAAACGCTCGGTCGCCCATTCGATCGAGTGTGCCGCCGACGCGACGTTCAGCATCAGCGCATCGGCGTCGACGAATCCCATTGCCTCGGCGACACGGTCCTGGTCCTGGAGCAGCAACGTGTTGGTGAACTTGCCCGTGGCCCGGTGCAATTCGCACCTCGCCGCCAACAACACGTCGGCAGGCCCGGCGAGGTCATCGAAGGGGCCCTCGAGCGCAGCCGCCACATCCGCCCGGTCGAGCGCCAACGCCCATCGGATCATGTCGTGGTCGCGTAGGCCACCTCGCCCGTCTTTCAGATCGGGCTCGAGCAACGAGGCGACGTCACCCAGTCGAGTCCATCGCAACTGAGCTGACTCGTGCAGGCGCTGCAACCACACCATCGGCTTGCGACGCCATTGCTCGAGCGCATCGCGGCGCACCCGGTCGACCAGCTCGGTGTCGCCGGCGAGGCAGCGCACCCGCAGGATCGACGTGGCGGTCTCGAGGTCGTCGCTGGCCAACTGCAGCAGGGTCTTCGGCGTGTGCGCCGCGGGGCTGAGCTTGATGCCGCTGTCCCACATCGGATACCACAGCGCTTCGGCGACCTCACGCACCTGCGGTTCACTCACCTTCGGCGGGTGGACCAGCACGACGTCGATGTCACTGCCCGGGCAGAGCACACCCCCGGCGTAACCGCCGGTGGCCATGACCGCCCACGACGGGGGAAGGTCGGCTGCAAGGCTCTCGAACCACGAGTCCGCCTGCTGAGACAGGCGTCGGGCGAGGCTGCGCCCCGACAGCTCGGGGTCACCGACCAGCCGGGCGCGCACCCGGCGTATCGTCGGCGCGTCGACCGGCTTCACCATCGCCGTCATCTTGGCATCGTCACCCCATGCTGCCCGAGTGGTACGCGTTCTCGCCGTGCAGTGACAGGTCGAGCCCGGTGACCTCCTGCTCGCTGGTCACCCGGACACCCATCGTCTTGGCCAGCACGATCATGATCGCGAACGTCACGGCGAGCGACCACACGATGGCGACGCCGTTGGCCAGCGCCTGCTCGAGCAACAGGTCGAGACCACCGCCGTAGAAGAGTCCCTCGCCGAACTCGCCTCCGAAGAACGCCGGGTTGGCGAACAGACCGATGAGTAAAGAACCGACGAGGCCACCCACGAGGTGGACGCCCACCACGTCGAGCGCATCGTCGTAGCCGGCGCGCAGCTTCACCTTGACCGCGTAGCAGCACACGATGCCGGCGGCGGCACCGATCGCGAGGGGCGCCATGCCCGACACGTACCCGGCGGCAGGAGTGATCGCGACGAGGCCGGCGACGATGCCCGACGCCACACCGAGGTTGGTCGGGTGCCCGTCGCGCAACCACTCGACGACCATCCAGGCCAGGCCGGCGGCGGCAGCAGCCAGGAAGGTGTTCATGAACGCCTGAACCGCCTGGCCGTTGGCGGCCAGTGCGGAGCCGGCGTTGAAGCCGAACCAGCCGAGCCACAGGATGCCGGTGCCGATCATGACGAGCGGCATCGAGTGCGGCGGGTGTCCCTCGCGGGGCCAGCCGTTGCGCTTGCCCAGCACCAGCACGCACGCGAGCGCAGCGATGCCGGCGTTGACGTGGATGGCGGTGCCACCCGCGAAGTCGATCGAGCCGCGCTCGGCCAGCCAGCCGCCATACACCCACTTGAAGACCGGCACGTACACCAGCAGCGACCACACCGGCACGAACACGGCCCAGGCCGAGAACTTCATCCGGTCGGCCACCGCACCGGAGATCAGCGCCGGGGTGATCGCAGCGAACATGCCCAGGAAGGCAACGGTCGCCAGTTCCTGGCCGCCGTCATCGCCGATGCCGATGCCCGACAGGAACGCGGCGTCGAAGTTGCCGATGAAACTGTTGTCGAACGGCACCTGCGCGAGCGAGTAGCCCACCACGACCCAGACGATGGGCACGACCAGGAGGCAGTAGAAGTTCATCATCAGCATGTTCAGCACGTTCCGACTGCGGTCCATGCCCCCGTAGAAGAACGCCAACCCGGGCGTCATGAACAGCACGAGCGCTGCCGAGACCAGCACCCACGCGATGTCACCGTTGTCCACTGCATTCCTCCTACATCGTCGTGCGATCGCACCATGTTTCGAGCAGGTGGCAACTTTGCGCGTCCGTGTTTCCGGTGTGTTTCCGCTACGACGCGTGCCGGTGAACAACGTCGCCATTGCCTAGAGTCGGGACATGACCGTGACCGAGCCCGCCCCCGCCAAGACCGAGCGCTGGACGGCGCAGTGGAAGGAGCTGTACGCCGAGGTCATCACGACCGGGCTCTGCACAGGCTGCGCCGGGTGCGTGGTCACCTGCCCCCACGACGTCATCGGGTACGAGCACGAGGAGGGCAAGTACAAGCCCTTCCACATCGAAGAGGAGCTCGGCCTCGACAACTGTCTCCACGGCGAGAAGGGCTGCACCACCTGCACCCGTGCCTGCCCCCGGTTCCGGGCGTGGGAGCCGGCAGCCGACATGCACCTGTTCGGCAAGGTCCGCGAGCCCAACGACATGGCCGGCGTCTGGCGCCAGCTGTACCTCACCCGTGCCGCGAACGACGAGGAGCACGAGAAGGGCCAGGACGGCGGGTTCGTGTCGGCGATGCTGAACTGGCTGCTCGAGCACGACTACATCGATGCCGCGCTCGTCAGCGGTGTCGAGCCCGACGACGCGTGGAAGGCCAAGCCGGTCGTCGTCACGAACCGCGAGGAGGTGCTCGCCACGGCCGGCAGCCGCTACACGTACTGCGCGAACCCGCTTGCGCTCCCCGAGGCCAAGGCCCGCGGCCTGAACCGTCTGGCGCTGGTGGGCATGGGCTGCCAGACGTCGTCACCGCCGGTCATGTGGGACCGCAAGGCCGGCAAGGTGAGCAAGCCGTTCCTGTTCAACATCGGCCTGCTCTGCTCGAAGACCTTCGACGACGCCATCTTCCCCGAGCTGTTCGAGGCCAAGTACGGCCTCGCCAAGCAGGACATGGTGAAGATGAACATCAAGGGCGTCTTCCAGATCTGGATGAAGGATGGCTCGTACCACGAGATCGATCTCAAGGAGTGCCACAAGTGGACGCGCGAGGGCTGCAAGATGTGCCCCGACTTCGCTGCCGAGCACTCCGACATCGCCACCGGCGGCATCGGCAAGGACAACGACTGGACCCTCACCATCGTGCGCACCGAGCTCGGTGAAGAGGTCATGAACCGGATGATCGCCGACGGCACGATCGTCGCCCGCCCCGCCCAGGAGGACGAGGTGGCGATGAAGTTGCTCCGCACGCTCAGCATCGTCAGCCGTCGCCGCTGGCCCGAGTTCGCCGACCGCGCGCCGTCGGTCGGTGTGCCGCCGCCGAAGAAGAAGGCCGACGCGGCACCTGCTCCGGCTGCTGACGCTGCTCCGGCTGCTGACGCTGCTCCGGCTGCTCCGGCTGCTGACGCTGCTCCGGCTGCTCAGACCGACTGACAGGACTCGCCGAGGCGGGCGAACTCGGCGCGCTCGGCGTCGGTCAGTTCGGGTCGGTCGATGAAGGCCTGCAATTCGTCGTCCGTGCGCTCGGCGAAGAAGCCCTCCACCACGCAGTCGGCGATCGTGCGGTCGAGACCGCCATCGACGAGCTGGTCGACCAGGTCCTGACGGGCGCGCTCTCGCGCCGCGCCCTTCGCGCAGCCGGCCAGCGGCGCGACTGTGAGGCCGAGCGCCAGCACCCCCACGAGCACTCGTCTCATCGGCCCACCATCGCCCGCGCCGTGTCGATGATCTGCTGCTCGCTCACGAGCACGAGGTCGGCCGCATCGCCGCAGCCGACTCGTTCGTGCCCCTCGGCGATGCGACGGGCGTCGCCCGACCAGCCCGCCTCGATGAGACCCGACAGGAC
>JBEGOE010000013.1:0-3207 GCA_041182165.1 Actinomycetota bacterium | reverse complement strand
TGCCCCTGATGGAGCAGCGTCAGCCGGTCGGCGTAGAGGCCGGCGAGGGTGAGGTCGTGCATCGCGCTGACCACCGTGAGGCCATGCTCGCGCCGCAGCCGATCGACGAGCTCGAGCGCCTGCTGCTGGTGCCCGATGTCGAGCGCGCTGGTGGGCTCGTCGAGCAACAGGATCGGCGCCTCCTGCGCGAGCGCCCGTGCGATCACGAGCCGCTGGCGCTCGCCACCGCTCATCGTGCCGAGGTGTCGGCCGGCGAGGTCCATCAGATCGAGCCGCTCGAGCACGCTGGCGACCATCGCCCGGTCGTGCGCCGTCTCGACCCCGAAGTACGAGATGTACGGGTTGCGGCCGAGCAGCACGTACTCGGCACCGGTCATGTCGGCGGGCAGTTGCGGCAACTGCGGCACGTACGCGACGAGCTCGGCCCGGCGGCGTGCGGAACGGATCTGGAGCGGTGAGCCGTCGACCTCGATGCTGCCCTCGTGCGGCACCAGGCCGGCCACTGCGCGCAGGATCGACGACTTGCCCGCGCCGTTCGGACCGATGAGGCAGAGCCATTCACCCGGGCGCACGCTGTCGGTGAAGTTGGTGATCGCCGCGCGGCTGCCGTAGCGCACACCGAGGCCCTGGAACGCGAGCGAGCTCATGCGGTCCTCCGGGTGCGCAGCACGAGGATGAAGAACGGTGCGCCGAGGAACGCCGTGACCACACCGATCGGTGTCTCGGCCGGGTTCTGCAGGACGCGACCGGGGATGTCGGCGAGGATCAGGAACGACGCACCCAGCAGCAGGCTGAGCGGCAGCAGCAGCCGGTACGACGCGCCAGCCAGCAGGCGCACCATGTGCGGCACGACGATGCCGACGAAGCCGATGAGCCCGCTGACGCTGACCACCGCAGCGGTGCCCAGCGTGGCAGCGATGACCACGGCCAGACGCACGCGTCGCACCTGCGTGCCGAGCGCCATCGCCTCGTCGTCACCCACACGCAGCACGTCGAGGTGGCGTCGGTGCAGCATCAGCACGACGCTGCTGACGACGACGTACGGCAGCACGAGCGTGACGTCGCCCCACGTGGCCGTGCTGAGCCGGCCAAGGATCCAGCTGTACACCTCACGGATGACATCGTTGTTGCGCTGCAGCACGAACGCCTGCACGGCGGTGGCGAGCGAGGTGACTGCCACACCAGCCAGCACCAGCGTCACGCCGCTGCGGTTGGCGCCGAAGCCGGCCCCGACGAGGTACGTCACCAGCACAGCCAGCAGCCCACCGATGAACGCCGCCAATGGCAGCGGATCGACCACCCAGTTCGAGGTGGCACTGCGACCGATCGCGAACACGATCGTCGCGCCGAGCCCCGCACCCGCCGCGACCCCCAACAGGTAGGGGTCGACGAGCGGGTTGCGAAACACGCCCTGGTAGCTGGCGCCGGCGAGCGAGAGCATCGCCCCCACCACACCGGCCAGCACCACGCGGGGCATGCGGACGTTCCAGATGATGTTCCAGTCGGCCGCGCCCCAGTTGCCCGCGGGCCCGATCATGACGCCGAGCGAGAGCGCGCCGATCAGCAGCACCCCTGCCGCGGGCAGCCACAACCGCGACCGATGGGTCACGGCGCAGCGACCTGCACCGCGTTGATGGCCGTTGCCACCTGCTGCACGAAACCGACCACACGCGGCCCCCAGCGGGACGCGACGTCGTCATCGAGCTCGATGACGCCGCCGTTGGCGATGGCCTTCACTGCATCCCAGCCGGCGCGTGCGCCGACCGTGTCGATGCTCTGCCCGCAGCACTTGGTGTCGGCGAGGAAGATCAGGTCGGGGCTCTGGCTGATCACGAACTCGGCGCTCAGCTGCGGGTAGTCGGTCGTGCCTTCTGCCGTGTCGGCAATGTTCTGCAGGCCGAACAGCCCGTAGACCTGCCCGATGAAGGTGTTCGACGTGACGCTGTAGAGCGTGTCGTCGAGCTCGTGGTAGAAGCGCAGCGGCGTCACCGGCTCGGTCACCGACGCGACGGCGGCATCGATATCGGCCTGCATCTGCGCCACCAGTTCGGCCGCCTCGCCGACGCGACCCGTGGCCGCGCCGAGCTGCTCGATCTGGACATAGATGTCGTCGAAGTCGACGGGGGCGGCACCGACCCAGTCGGCGATCCCAATGGCCTGCAGCTGGGCGCCGAGGTCGGTGGTGCCGTCGTGGACGACGAGGTCCGGCTCGTACTTCGCGATCGCCTCGACGTTGGGGGTGTAACCCGACAGGTCGGTCTGGACGGCGACTGCCTCGTCCGGGAAGTTGCTCTGGTCGTCGACGGCGATCACGTCGGCGCCGGCGCCGATGGCGAACAGCATCTCGGTGGCAGACGGCGACAGACTCACGATCTTCAGCGAGGCCGGCGCATCGCTGGTCATCGGGGCGCCAGTCGCTGCGGACGCCTCGCTGACGGCGGGTGCCTCGCTGGCCGGCGGTGCTGCGGCGGGCTCGGCGTCGTCCGAGCCGCAGGCCGCGAGGCCGAGCAGCGCGACGGCACCGAGCACGGCGAGTCGTCGAAGAGACGAGGGGATGGAACGGTACATGGAGATCCTCCGTGCTTTCAGGAGGACATCTCCGTCCTCCGGAACGGGAGGACAAGTGAAGGTCGAACGACGCGCTGAGCGCTCCGCTGCGATCCGGCCCTTGCCTCGAGGGTTGTGGTCATCGCGCTCCAGCCAGGCGACCGGACTTGTCGTGTCGACTCATGGGAGCCGCACGCTTCACCGTTGCGGGACAGTGCCGGAGTTGAACCGGACTTCGCTGGGTTGGAGCAGTTCGACCATAGCGCACCCTGCCTACACTCCCAAGCCCATGACCGACCCCGCCGCCGCCGATCACCCACCCACCGACGAACCGCCCGTCGAGGACCCGCGGCCCGACGGGCTCCGGCGGGTCCCGTCACTGCTGCTCGTGAACACCGGCAACGGCAAGGGCAAGAGCTCGGCCGCCTTCGGCGTCATGCTTCGTGCCCTGGCCCGAGGCTGGAACGTCGCGGTCGTGCAGTTCATCAAGAGCGGCGACTGGAAGGTCGGCGAGGAGACGATGGGGCGTCAGCTCGGCGTCACGTGGCTGTCGGTCGGCGACGGCTTCACGTGGGACTCCACCGACATCGACCACGACCGGAACCTGGCACGCGCCGGGTGGGACCAGGCAGCGGCCATCGTCGCCGCCGGCGAGCACCA
>JBEGOE010000012.1:0-8730 GCA_041182165.1 Actinomycetota bacterium | reverse complement strand
CCGCACGTGGCGCCGGCGGTGAACCCGGCGGTGCCGTCGGGCAGCGGCGCGATCCACACCGCTGACGACACCGCTGCGCCGCTGCGGCGGAAGGTGGTGAAGAGGACGTACTGCTCGTCGGCGATGCCCATGCCGGCACCGTAGCGGAGTCCTCCGACCGATCGTCCGAGGTACCGTCGCAGCCGTGCCGAACCCCGATGCCCTCCCTCATCCGAGCGCGGCCGACGGCCTCACCGACCACGAGGTCGCCGAGCGGGTCGCCAGGGGCGAGACCAACGTGGTGCCCGAGGCACCCACCCGCACGATCGGCCAGATCGTGCGCGGCAACGTGTTCACCCCGGTGAACTTCGTCGTGGGGGTGCTGGCCGCCCTGGTCCTCCTCGCCGGGTCGCCGAAGGACGCGCTGTTCGGTGGGGTCATCGTCGCCAACAGCATCATCGGTGTCGTGCAGGAACTGCGCGCGAAGAAGGTGCTCGACTCCCTCAGCGTCGTCAACGCCCTGCGGGCCCACGTGGTGCGCGGCGGACAGGTGCGCGAGGTCGCGCTGCACGAGCTCGTGATCGACGACGTGATCGAGCTGCGCAGCGGCATGCAGGTGGTCGCCGACGGGGAGGTGCTGCGGGCCGACAACCTCGAGATCGACGAGTCGCTGCTCACTGGTGAGGCCGACCCGGTGGTGAAGGTCGACGGCGACGAGGTCCTCAGCGGCAGCGCCGTGGTGGCCGGTGGCGGCCGCATCCGGCTGACCCGCGTGGGCGCCGACAACTACGCGGCCAAGCTCGCCGAGGAGGCGCGCCGCTTCACGCTGGTGAACAGCCCGCTCCGCAACGACGTCAACCGGATCGTCACCTGGATCGGCATCGCCATCATCCCGGTCGGCATCCTGCTCGCCACCAGCCAGTTCTTCCGGCGGGACGAACGCTGGCAGGACGCGGTCATCAGCACAGTGGCCGGCCTGGTCGGCATGGTCCCCGAGGGGCTCGTGCTCCTCACCAGCGTCGCGTTCGCGGTCGGGGTCGTCCGCCTCGGCAAGCACCGCTGCCTCGTCCAGGAGTTGCCGGCGATCGAGGTCCTCGCCCGCGTCGACGTGCTCTGCGCCGACAAGACCGGCACGATCACCGAGGGGTCGATGGACCTCGCCGACGTGCGCGTGCTCGAGGGCAGCGACCGCGCCACCGTCGACACGGCCCTCGGCGCGCTGGCCCACCTCGACCCCGACCCGAACGCCACCCTGCGCGCCGTGCTCGCTCAGTACCCCGACACGCCCACGTGGACGACCACCGCTCGCGTGCCGTTCTCGTCGGCCCGCAAGTGGAGCGCGATGAGCTTCGACGGCCAGGGCACGTGGATCCTGGGTGCGCCGGAGAACGTCCTCGCCAGCCGTTACGCCGGACCGATCCGCACGCAGGTCGACGAGCGCGCCGCCGCCGGCCAGCGCGTGCTCGTGCTCGCGTCGGCGCCGGGCGAGCTGCGCGACGACTCCGACCTCGCGATCCTCGACGGGGTCCACCCGGCAGCGCTGGTGCTGCTCGAGGACGTCGTCCGCACCGACGCGCGCGCGACCCTCGAGTACTTCGCTGCGCAGGGCGTCACGCTGAAGGTGATCTCCGGCGACAACAACGTCACGGTCGGCGCCGTCGCCCGACGAGCTGGCCTCGAGCACTGGGAGTCGAACGTGAACGCCCAGATGCTGCCCCCGATCGACGACGTCGAGGCGTTCGCCGACGCCGTCGAGGGGTCGACGGTGTTCGGCAGGGTGACGCCGCACCAGAAGCGGGCGATGGTGAAGGCGCTGCAGTCGCGCGGGCACACGGTGGCGATGACCGGCGACGGGGTGAACGACGTGCTTGCGCTGAAGGACTCCGACTGCGGAGTCGCGATGGCGTCGGGCAGCGAGGCGACCCGTGGCGTCGCCCAGCTCGTGCTGCTCGACTCGAACTTCTCGGCGCTGCCCCACGTGGTGGCCGAGGGCCGTCGCGTCATCAACAACATCGAACGGGTCGCGAGCCTGTTCCTCGCGAAGACCACCTACTCGATCCTGCTCTCGCTGCTGACCGGCGTGTTCGCGCTGGCGTACCCGCTGCGGCCGATCCATCTGTCGATCCTGAGCTGGTTCACGATCGGCGTGCCCGCGTTCTTCCTCGCTCTCGAGCCGAACGACGAGCGGGTCAGCACCGGCTTCCTGCACCGTGTGCTCGGCCGTGCGGTGCCGGCCGGCGTCGTGATCGCAGCGGCGACGATGAGCGTGTTCTCGATCGTGCAGCTCGACAGCGCGATCGACGCCGACCACGCCCGCACGGTCGCCGTCATGGTGGCGGGCGCCGTGGCGCTGATGAACCTCTACCGGGTCGCCCGGCCGCTCAACCCGCTGCGTCTCGGCCTGGTGGTCACGATGGTCGCGATGTTCTCGCTGGCGTTCCTGACGCCGTGGACCCGCGACCTGTTCGAGCTGCCGATCACCGAGCCGTGGGCGTACGGGCTCGGTGCCGCCTTCATCGTCGCGGCCTACCCGCTGTTGGCCTTCGGTGCCCGAGTGTCGGATAAGGTCCGGCCATGGCACACATCCATGACCTCACGATGACGTCGATCACCGGCGACTCCGTGAACCTCGGCGACTACGCCGGCAAGGTCCTGCTCATCGTCAACGTTGCGAGCGCTTGAGGCCTCACCCCTCAGTACGCAGGTCTGCGTACGCTTCACGAAGACAACAAGGAGCAGGGCTTCGCCGTCCTGGGGTTCCCGTGCAACCAGTTCGGTGCGCAGGAACCGGGCACCGACGCCGAGATCCTCGAGTTCGCGACCTCGAAGTACGACTGCTCCTTCCCACTGTTCTCGAAGATCGAGGTCAACGGCGACGGTGCGTGCGAGCTCTACACGTGGCTCAAGTCGCAGGCAGCTGACACCGCCGACATCTCGTGGAACTTCGAGAAGTTCCTCCTCGACCGCGAGGGCAACGTCGTCGCACGGTTCTCCCCCATGACCACGCCCGAGGACATCGCTCCTCGCGTGGCCGAACTGCTCTAGCACCCCGGTACCCTCCGGCTGCTTCAGCGGCTTCTTCCCCCGAACCTGCACACCTCACCGTTCGGGAGGAACCATGTCCCACCACCGTCAGCTCCGTCGGCGCGCCCACCGCCAGCCGGTGCGGCTCGAGATCGAGCACGAGCCGTTCCGCATCTGGCTGCCGCCTGCCGACGACCCGATCGTGGTCGCCACGTTCAGCCATGCCGCGTCGATCGCGTTCGACGTCCTCGAGACCGGCGCCGAGCGCGAAGTCCTCGTGCTGCTCGACGAGCGACGCCGGGTGACCGCACTGCTGCTCGATCCGCCTCCCCCGGTCGGCGTGCTCGTCGGGTCGTGCGAGCTACCGTGCCTCGAGGTCCCGTTCTGCCAGACGTTGTCGATCGTGATCACCGACGAGGTGGCAGACGCACCACCGTCTGACGAGGACCGGCTCGGCTACCAGAGCCTGCGGCGCATGCACATGCTCCAGGGCCTGCAGTTGATCGACGTGATCCTCGCCGGCGCCGAGCGGATCCAGAGCCTCGCGATCGCCTGCGACCCCGACCCGATCTGGTTCGAGCCGTTCGACCCGTTCGACCCGGACATCCCGCTCGACCCGGACATCCCGCTCGACGCCGCCTGAAGACAGCGCCCGAGGTCGGCGCCCGAGGACCGCACCCGAGGACCGCGCCACAGACCTCCCCACCGGCTGGTGACGGCGTCGTACGATGCCGGCCATGACCATCTCCGTCGTCACCGGCGCCAACAGCGGCATCGGCCGCGCCACCGCCATCCACCTCGCCGCCCAGGGCCACACGGTGTATGGCACCGTCCGCTCGATCGACAAGGCAGCGAAGCTGCAGTCGATGGCAGCGGCCGCAGGGGTCGAGATCCACCTCGTCGAGCTCGACGTCGCCGACGACGAGTCGGTGCGCGCCGGGTTCGCCGAGATCCTGGCGGCGACCGGCGGCGTGGTCGACGTGCTGGTGAACAACGCCGGCGTCGGCGGCAACGCCGTGGCCGAGGAGTGCCCGACGTCGCTCTACCTCGACGTCTTCAACGTCAACGTCTGCGGCGCGGTCCGCTGCCTCCAGCAGGTGCTCCCGGGCATGCGCGATCGCGGATCGGGCTCGATCGTGAACATCACGTCGATCGCCGGTCGGGTGGCGGCGCTCGCCCAGTCGCCGTACGTCGCATCGAAGTGGGCGTTCGAGGGCGTGAGCGAGGGCCTCGCCCAGGAGCTCGCCCCGTTCGGGATCAGGGTGGTCATCATCGAGCCCGGCGTGACGAAGAGCGCGATCTTCGCCAAGAACATCGACGCGCCGAACCAGACCGGCGCCTATGACGCCGCCTACCGACGCCTGTTCCAGTTCTATGCGGCCGGCCTCGTGAACGCCACCGACCCGTTCGAGGTCGGCGCGGTGATCCACCACGCCGTCACCACCGACACCCCCGAGCTCCGCTATGCCGTCAGCTGGGGTGGCACCGAGCTCGTCGACGGCCGCGCCAGGATGACCGACGCCGACTGGGTCCGTCTCGGCGCATTCGAGTCCGACGACGACTACTACGACGCCTTCGCCGCCGGCTTCGGCCTCGAGCTGAGGGTGTAGCCCGTCGCGGGACGGGGAACCTCGCCCGCATGGACGAACGAGAGATCCTGGACCGGATCCGGGCACTGGTCGACGAGGAGCACGGCATCGAGGGCTCTGACCCCGCCGGCCGCGGCTACGAGGCCCAGCGTCGCCTCCAGGAGATCGAGGTCGCCCTCGACCAGTGCTGGGACCTCCTCCGGCAGCGCCGCGCCCGCCGCCTGGCCGGCCAGGAGCCCGACGACGCCATCGCCCGCCCGCCGATCGTCGTCGAGACCTACGAGCAGTAGTCGGCGGGGCCGCGGCCGATCAGGCCCACTGATCTCGTGGCGGTCCGGTGGTCATGAGGAGTGTGCCACCGCGGGAGATCTCGAGTGATCGGTCTGGTCCCACGTGAACGTCCCAGTGTTCGCTGTGGGTCAGGTCGTGGTGGTGCTTGCAGAGTGGGAGGAGGTTGCGGAGGTCGGTGGTGCCGCCGTGTTCCCAGTGGTGGATGTGGTGGGGTTCGGTGATGCCGATGTGGCGTTCGCAGCCGGGGATGGCGCAGGTGCGGTACATGGCTCGGAGCGCGCGGCGTTGGTTCCGGTCGGCGTGCCGGCATGATCTGCCGCGGTCGAGCGGGACGGGTCGGGTGAGCGAGTCGCACAGCTCGTCGAAGGTGGCGACGGGTGTGCCCTGCCGGATGGCGACACCGTGGCGGTCGATGACGACGGGCACGAACCGGGCGCGACCGCCGATGGTTCGGATGGTGTCGATGGGGAGGTCGATCCCGGGCCCGCAGTGGACGCGTGACCGGGCGTGGCGGCCGTGGGTGTAGGTGTGTTCGTCGATGACGATGATGATCTCGGGCTTGGCGGCGCTCGTCGCCTGGCCTGCGACGAGGTCGCTGAGGGCGTGAGCGCGGAGCCAGTCCTGGGCGAGGAACACGTCGTCGGGGCAGTCAGCGGGCCGGTTCTGTCGGAACCGGGCCTCGAGCTGGTCGGCGATGCGTTGCTGGAGGATCATGAACGTCTCGGGATCGAACCGTCCGGAGAGGCGTCCCATCCCGGTGTGCGGGTCGGTCCACACGCGCAGTGAGGTATCGCGTCGCTGGCGTGCGAGCCGGTCGCGTCCGTCGTCGGCCTCGATGTCACGCACCACCGCCCGCAACCGGTCGCGGAACGCCTCGACGGTCAGTGAGCGAGCGACCGCGTCCGCCGCGAGGTCGTCCTGCCACGCGAGCAACGTCGGGCGCAGCGCAGCGGGGAGCCCCGCAACCGCGGCGGCAAACGCGTCCAAGTGCTCGCCGGACAGGCAACCCTGGTCGATCTGATCCTTGATCGCAGGGGCCTGTTTGGATGCCTGCGCCCGCCGGCGCGCCTTGCCCGCCGCCGCGGAGGATCCGTTCGTCGCCTTCGCGTGCACCTGGTCCGGGTCGGGTCCGCCCGGCAGATCGGCGAGCTCCGCAAGACGCACGGTGAGATCGATCTCACGCGCCTGCAGGAACCGTCGCAACGCCGCCACATCCGCCAGACGGGCCGACACCGTCACCAGGTCGGCCACCGCAGCCTGCGCGCCCAGGACACGCTCCATCCGCGCCAACGGCGTCAGGTCTTCGGATGCAACCATGTCTCACCCCCGTGCACGATCAACGCTTGCGTTCGAGGACCCCACCGAGGGGGTCGAGTCGTCCCGGGGGAAGTCAGGACACCGACACGCTACACGAACATACGTTCGATCGTCAACCGCCGACGGGAGAAATCTCAGAAACCTTCTCCCGGCGGCGGAACCGCTAGCTCAGCGCAGCTCAGCTCAGCTCAGCTCAGCGCAGCGCAGGGCGGTGGAGCACCGCCGACATCGGGACCACCCGCAACTCACCGTCAGCGGCACTGGCCGCCCCGTCGACCACCACGCTGTACTCGGTGCCCGACGCCGGCGGGAAGAGCAGCGTCACCTCGGGCCGCTCGGCCACGTTGGCCATCGAGGTGCGCCCCACCGGGAACCGCAGCGCCCCGTCGTCGAAGAACGCGGTCGCCACGGCCAGCGAGTGCGAGCGGCCCTCGGCCGACACCGTCACCAGGAACGCCCACGGATACGACGCGAGCTTCGCCTGCAGCTCGGGGATCGGCACCTCGATGCTCATGCGTGCGTGCCCCACGAGTCGCGGTGGATCATCGAGCCGGCCGGCAGGCGGTGGGCGGGCTTGAAGTCGTCACCGGTGTAGAAGGCGACGGGGAACAGGGCGGTCTGCGTCCACTCGTCGGGGATGCCCAGCAGCTCGCTCACCTGATCGTGGAAGAACAGGTGGATGGTGGTCCACGCGGTGCCGAGGCCACGGGCCCGCGCTGCCAGCATGAAGCTCCACGCTGCCGGCAGGATCGAGCCGTAGGTCGACGCCTGCGCCACGATCATCGGCACCTTCTCCATCCGGCCCTGCACGCAGGGGATCACGAACACCGGCACCTGGTCGAGCACCTCGGACAGGTACGAGGCGCTGTCCATCACCTTCGGCATCACGTGCTCGCGGGCGTCGCCCTCGGGCAGCGGCGGCGGGTAGCCCGAGCCCTCCATCACGGCCATGCCCTGCCGGTAGAAATCGGCGATCGCTGCCTTCTTCACCGGATCGGTGACGACGACGAACGCCCAGTTCTGTGCGTTCGTGCCGGTGGGCGCCTGCATCGCCACCTCGATGCACTCGTCGATCAGGTCGAGCGGCACCGGCCGCGTGAGGTCGAGGCGCTTGCGCACCGAGCGGGTGGTCGTGAGGAGCTTGTCGGCGGCGGCACGGTCGATGGTCATGGAGCCGCACTGTAGGTCCGCCGGAGCACCGCCTTCTCGACCTTGCCCATCGCGTTGCGCGGCAACGCCTCGACGACGTGGACGCGCTTGGGCACCTTGAACGCAGCGAGGCGCTCCCGTGCGGCAGCGCGCAGCGCATCGGCGTCGAGGTCGGACTCGGCCGCGGCGACGACGACCGCGACGACCGCTTCGCCGAAGTCGGCGTCGGGCACACCGATGACCGCGCTCTCGACCACGCCGGGCAGCTCGTCGAGCACCGCCTCGACCTCCTTCGGGTACACGTTGAGGCCGCCGGTGATGATGAGGTCCTTCGAGCGTCCGACGATGTGGAGGTAGCCGTCGGCGTCGAACGTGCCGACGTCGCCCGTGCGGAAGTACCCGTCGTCGGTGAACTCGGTGCGGGCGAGATCGGGCCGCTTCCAGTACCCGGTGAAGACGTTGGGACCGCGCACCTCGATGCCACCAACGACGCCACCAACACCAACGACGCCACCAACACCAACGACGCCACCAACGCCGGCGGCGTCGGTGGCATCGGTGCTGTCGCCCTGCCCGTCGCCCTGATCCGGCGCGATGCGGACCTCGACCCCGGGCAGAGCGAACCCGACGGTGCCGGGCCGGCGCTCACCGACGAGCGGGTTCGACGTGAGCATCGTGGTCTCGGTCATGCCGTAGCGCTCGAGGATGGCGTGCCCGGTGCGGGCGGTGAACGCCTCGTGCACCGACGCGAGCAGCGGCGCCGACCCACTGACGAACAGCCGCATCGACGCGCACACCTCGGCCGTGAACCGATCGTCGGCGAGCAACCGCGTGTAGAAGGTCGGCACGCCCATCATCACCGTGCATCGGGGCATCGCCCGCACGACGAGCGCCGGGTCGAACCTCGGCAGCCACACCATCGGCGCACCAGCGATCAGCGCGCAGTTCGTGGCGACGAACAGGCCGTGCGTGTGGAACGTGGGCAGGGCGTGCAACAGCACGTCGCCGTGGGTGAACCCCCACAGGTCTGCCAGCGTGAGGCAGTTCGACGCGAGGTTGCGGTGGCTGAGCATCGCTCCCTTCGGCCGACCGGTGGTGCCACTCGTGTACAGCAGCGCGGCCACCTCGTCGGGGGCCGCCCGAGGGTCGTCGAACGACACGGGCATCGTGTCGGCACGGGCTCCGAGCGACGCGAGCCCCGCCTCGTCGAGCACCAGGCGCGGCGAGGCGTCGGCCACGAGCAGCGCGACCTCGTCGGCCGTGTAGCCCGTGTTCATCGGCAGCAGCACCGAGCCCGACCGGATGCACGCGAGGTACACCATGATCGACTCGATCGACTTCTCGACCTGCATCGCCACCCGGTCACCGGGCTGCACCCCCG
>JBEGOE010000011.1:0-5252 GCA_041182165.1 Actinomycetota bacterium | reverse complement strand
ACTGGGAGCAGCTCGCCCGCACCGTTCGTACGGGCACCGTCGCAACGCCCATCGAGGACGACCCGGTCGCGTTCTACGGCCCACTGGTCGACGCGACGTTCGTCACCCAGCACCGAGCCGCCACGCGCCTCGGTTGGCGCGTCGGCTGGCAGCGGAGGCCAGGGTTGCGCGTGCTCGACCTGGGCGCCGGCCGCGCCCCGTGGGCGATCGCGGTGCTCGAGCAGAGCGAGGGAAGCACGGCGGTCGTCAACGATCTCACCGGCGTACTCGACGGTGCCCGCGCCGAACTCGAGTCGCGGGGCCTCACATCGCGCGTCGAGTACCGGCCCGGCGACTTCCACCAGATCGACATCGAGCCCGATGCCTACGACGTCGTCGTGCTCGGCCACGTGTGCCGCACCGAGGGCGACGTCGGCGGCCGCTCGCTCGTCGACCGCGCCATGCGGGCGCTACGACCCGGCGGGCAACTGCTGCTCGCCGACTACTTTGCCGACAACACCCGCAAGCACAACCCGTTCGGGGTGCAGATGGGCCTGACGATGATGGCGAACACGCGCCGCGGAGCGCTCATCACCAACGACCAGGTCACCGGATGGCTGCGCGACGCCGGGTTCGTCGGTACCCGCCTCCTCGAGCCGATCGGCTTCACCTTCGTGTACGTCTCCACCCGACCGCACACAGCCGTCACCAGCACCAGCACCAGCATCCCAGGTAAGGACCACTACGCATGAGCGACACCGCGCCCCGCCCGATCGACCTGCTCATCGAGGGCTGCCAGGTCGTCACGATGAACGACGCCCGCGACATCATCCGCGATGGTGCCGTCGCGGTCGATGGCGACGCCATCATCGACGTCGGCAAGGCTGCCGACCTGCGCACGCGCTACGCGCCGAAGCGCACCCTCGGCGGCCCGCGCTTCGTGGTCACACCTGGCATGGTGAACACACACATCCACATCACCGGCGAGCCGCTCACCCGCGGTTACGTCCCCGATGACACGCCGTTCATCGAGAACGTGTTCGAGTGGCTCACCCCGCTCTACTCCGTCTTCGACGCGCAGGAGGAGCGCACCTCCGGTCAGCTGGCCGCGGTCGAGATGCTGCGATCGGGCACGACCACCTTCCTCGAGGCCGGCACCATCCGCTTCCTCGACGAGGTGATCGACGGCCTCGTCGAGGTGGGCATCCGGGGTCGCGTCGGCCGATGGGTGTGGGACCTCCCGCCCGAGCCGAGCGTGTACCGCCAGAGCACCGACGAGTCGATCGCGCATCTCGAGCACCAGCTCGACGCGCACCGCTCGCACGGAGACGGCCGCATCCAGGCGTGGAGCATCCTCGTCGGTCACAACACCTGCAGCGACCCACTGTGGAAGGCGGCCAAGGCGCTCGCCGACGACCGTGGCGTGGGCATGAGCTTCCACATGTCGCCGGCGATGCTCGACCCCGAGAGTTTCATCGCCGAGTTCGGCCAGCGGCCGTTCGTCCACCTCGCCGAGATCGGGGTGCTCGGCCCGAACGTCGCGGTCACGCATGCTGTCCGGATCGACGACAACGAGCTCGCCCTCCTCGCCGCCACGGGCACCAGCGTGGCGCACTGCCCCACCACCGCCTTGAAGGTGAGCTACGGCGTCACGCAGGTCGGCAAGTTCCCCGAGATGGTGCAGCAGGGCGTCAACGTCTCGATCGGCACCGACGGCAACAACGCGTCGAATTACAGCGACCTGATGCGCGCCACCTATCTCGTGGCCGGCCTCTTCAAGGACGCGCGGGTCGACCCACAGATGTTCCCGGCCGAGAAGGCGTACGAGATGGCGACGCTCGGCGGGGCGCGCACGATGCTGATGCAGGACGAGATCGGCGCCCTCGTGCCCGGCCGCAAGGCCGACGTCGTGCTGCACGACACCGACCGTCCCGAGTGGCGGCCGCTGCTGAACGTCATGAACCAACTGGTCTGGAGCGCCGACGGCCGCGGCGTGCACACGGTGGTCGTCGACGGCAAGGTCGTGGTCGAGGACGGCCGCTGCACCACCATCGACGAGGAGCGCCTGTGGGCCGATTCGCAGCGCATGGGTGAGGCGATCACCGCCCGGAGTGGCCTCCCCGACAAGGCCAAGTACCCCACCTGGTGATGCCGTGACGCGGTCACGGTGACGCGTCGCCGTGTCGGGTCAGCCAGCGTCGGCGGGGTTGACGTTGCGGCCGGGAGCGACCACGGCATCGATGCGGTCGCGCGCACCGGGCGGCAGCGTGAGCGGGCCGAGGGCGAGCAGGTCGTCGAGCTGCGCCGGCGTGCGTGGGCCGATGATGGCGGCCTCGACCGCCGGGTCGTCCAGCACGAACGCCAGGGCGAGCTGTGGCAGCGTCGTGCCCGCTTCGGCGGCGATGCCGATGAGGGACTCGACGATCGAGCGCTTCTCGGTGCGTACCGCCTCGTCGCGGTGGTCGAAGTGGTCGGGCTGGCGCTCGGCGCGTGACGCCGCATCGGCTGCCGCTCCGGCCTGGTACTTGCCGGTCAGCCAGCCACCGTTGAGCGGGGCCCACACCATGGCCGCCATGTGGTGGCGGCGCAGCGCTGGCAGCACCTCGCGCTCGATGCCGCGGGTGAGCAACGAGTACGGCGGCTGCTCGGTCGCCAGAGCGGTCCAGGCCCCTGCCGCTGCGGACGACACCGCCTCATCGATCTCCGCAGCCGAGAACGTCGACGTGCCGAGGGCGCCCACCTTGCCGGCGCGCACGAGGTCGTCGAGCGCGGCGAGCGTCTCGTCGATGGGTGTGGCCGGGTCGGGCCGGTGCATCTGGTAGAGGTCGATGCGCTCGACCCCCAGCCGCCGCAGGCTGTCGTCGCACGCCTGCACGACCCAGCGCCGTGAGAGGCCGCCGCGCGCAGGGTCGCCGGCCATCCGGTTGCCGACCTTGGTGGCGATCGACACCCCGTCGCGCCGGTTCCCGGGGCGGAGCATTCGCAGCGCCTCGCCGAGGATCCGCTCCGACTCGCCGGCGTCGTACATGTCGGCGGTGTCGAACATGGTGATGCCCGCGTCGAGTGCACGGTGGACCATGCGGTGGCACTCGACCTCGTCGGTGTTGCCCCAGTTGCCGAACATCATCGTCCCGAGCACGAGCGGCCCGTGGACGACGCTCACTCGAGGCCGGCCTGCTGCTTGAAGACGAGGCTGTCCCAGTAGTCGACCCGATGCGCCACGAGCCCATCGCGCACGAGGAAGCGCATCATGCCCCGCACGGCGACCGGTCGGTCGTTGACCCTGGTGTGGAGCGTGTAGGCGGCCGCGACACGGTCGCCGTCGGCGATGACGTCCTCGACGTCGTAGCGGAGACCCGGCATCGACACGAGGAAGCCGGGCACACGGCGGGCGTACTCGTCCTTGCCGGTGCAACTGGTGCCGAGGGCGGCCGTGTGCTCGTTGACGAAGTCGTCGGTGACGAGTGCCGTGACGGCGGCCGGGTCACCGGTTCCGAAGGCGGCGAGGTACGCCCGGCACGTGTCGGCGGGCGTGGCTGCGGCCATCAGCCCCAGACTTCCTGGGCCTTTTCGTAGACACCCTGGTCGAAAGAGAACTCGAGCATGTTGCCGTCGGGGTCGGTGAGTGCGCAGATGTAGCCGATGGGATCGGGCATCCACTGCGGCGGCCAAGCGAGGCAACCGCCCTCCTTGCCGCGCTCGGCGATGGCGTCGACGTCCTCCTGGGTCGGCATCTCGATGCCGATGTGGGCGAAGGGCGCCATGATCGGCTGCTTGCCCTTGTCCTGGTCCTTGAAGAAGCTGACGAGCACGAGGATGAACGGCTTGTCGCCGCCGTCCGGGTGGCCCAGCCAAGCGCCGTAGCCATCGGGGTCCTCGCGACGGTCGAGCAGGCGCAGCGGCGTGAACTTCTCGTACCACGCGATGCTGGCGTCGATATCAGCGGACGGCAGCGCGATGTGCGTCCACCGAACGGTCGTGGGCCGGAGGCGGCCGGGGTGCGGGTCGTTCTGGATCTCACTCACTGGTGTACCCCTCCGGGATCTGCGGGTTCTCGCCGCCCTTGGTCCACAAGATGATGGTGTTGCCCCACGGATCGTCGAACGCACCGTTGTAGCCGTTGAACTCGGCCCAGTAGTGGTGGCGCCAGAGCACGGTCGCGCCGTGCTGCTCGGCGCGGTCGAGGATCGCGTCCTCGTTGTCGTCATCGCCGACGAGGATCCACGTGCGGACACCGCGGCCACCGGTGGCGACCGCGCGCGGCTCGACGCCTGCGAGGTCGGGGTGCGGGCGCATGTTGCCGACGTCGCTGAAGCCGACGTGGAGGTTGCCGACGGTGGAGGGCGTGCCATCCTCGAGCGGGAAGAACCCGCCCGGCACGCCGCGGTGGAACACGCCGGCGGGGCGGCCCTCGACGTGCCAGCCAAAGACGTCGCCGTAGAAGCGGGCGCAGGCTTCCACGTCGTCCGACGGGAAGTCCACGAAGATCAGGGTGTTCGGGCTCATGCGGCGACCTTAGCAAAGATGGACTGATGGTCTGACCATGAAGTCGACGGCACTAGTCTCGGCACATGAGGTCAGCCGCGCGAGGCGAGCAGGCGATCACGCCGCGAGCGAGCCTCGTCGCGCAGCGCCTCGACGTCGACTGTCAGGCACCGGCCATCGCCGACGACGTGGCGTCCTGCGATGAGCACGTCGCTCACCGATCGCCCATCGCTGGCCCACACGAGCTCGCGCACCGGGTCGGTGCTGCGCGGCAGGAACTGCGGGCCGCGCGTGTCGTGCACGACGATGTCGGCCTGCTTGCCCACCTCGAGCGAACCGATGGTGCCCAGCTTGCCGATCGCTTCGGCGCCGCGGCTCGTGGCGAGTGCCAGCGCATCGACGGCCGTCAGCGAGAAGGCGTCCATCGCCATGTCGCGAGCGAGACCCACGAACAACGTCGCGGCGCGCAGGATGTCGACGGCGTCGCCGGAGTTCTCGGCGTCGCAACCGAGGGCGAGGCGACCACCGCGGCGAGCCAGCTCGCCGTGGCAGCCGGCGGTCATACCCTGGGCAAGGCGCAGGTACGCCCACGGGCAGCTCGCCACAGCGGTGCCGCTGTCGAGCACACGCTGCACCTCATCAGGGTCGAGGTGAACGCCATGGCCGATCAGCACGTGTCGTCCGAGCACGCCGAGGTCGTCGAGGTGCACGAGCGGGCGCTTGCCCGTGCGGGCGAGGTAGCTCGTGGGGTCACCGCGGTGCGGCGACATGTGGAAGGTGAGGCCGGT
>JBEGOE010000010.1:0-3409 GCA_041182165.1 Actinomycetota bacterium | reverse complement strand
CGGTGGCGGCATGCCCGACGCCGACGTCGATGTCGCGTGGGACATCGCCCGTGACGACACGTTCACCGACCTCTGGGCATCGGGCACCGTCACCGCGCTGGCCGCCCACGGCCACAGCATCCACCTGCAGGCCGAGATGCAGCCGGGCTGGTGGTACTACCGCTTCCGCGCCGGCGAGTGGACGAGCCCGGTGGGCCGCACCCAGCCGGCGCCGTCGATGACCGACGAGCCCAGGCAGGTGCGCTTCGCCAGCGCCAGCTGCCAGAACTTCCAGGACGGCTTCTACACGGCGCACGCCGACATCGCCGCCCGACGACCCGACTTCGTGGCGTTCCTGGGCGACTACATCTACGAGAGCGGTCCGTACCCGGTGGGCGAGAACGGGGTGGTGCGCAGCCACGACGGCCCGGAGCCGAAGGACCTGATCGCCTACCGCAACCGCTACGCGCTCTACAAGGGCGACCCGCAGCTCCAGGCCGCGCACGCGGCGTGCCCGTGGTTCGTCATCTGGGACGACCACGAGGTCGAGAACAACTACGCCGGCCTGGTGCCGCAGGACCCGGCCGACAGCGACGGATTCGCCGAGCGCCGCCGACAGGCGTACCAGGCGTGGTGGGAGCACCAGCCGGTGGCCATGCCCGCGCCCCCCGAACAGGGCGAGTTCCGGATGTACCGCGCCGCACGGTGGGGGTCGCTGCTCGACATCGCGCTGCTCGACGGGCGCCAGTACCGCAGCGACCAGGCCTGTGGCGACGTCAGCCTGAACCTCGACCCACCGTGCCCCGAGACGTTCGACGACACCCGCACGATGATCGGCGACGAGCAGGAGCAGTGGCTCCTCGACCAACTCGACGGCCACACGGCGGCGTGGAGCGTGATCGCGCAGCAGACGATCTTCGGTGACGCCACCCTCGGCGGCGCGGTCCTGAACTACGACCAATGGGACGGCTACCCGGCCGACCGCACCCGCATCGTGAACGCCCTCGACCCGGCGCGGAACACGGTCGTGCTCACCGGCGACATCCACTTCGCAGGCGTGGGCACCATCCGCCAGGGCGAGCGGGTCATCGGCACCGCCGTCGGGGTCGAGTTCGTCGCCACGTCGATCTCGTCGGGCGGCAACGTCGACCCGGCGATCACCGACGTCGTGAAGGCCATCCCCGACATCCTCGACGTCGAGCTCGCCCACCGCGGCTACATCCTCCACACGGTCACGCCCGACGAATGGCTCGCCGAGTACCGGATGGTCGACACCGTGAAAGTGCCCGATGCGCCGATGCTCGTGCACGCGACCTACCGGGTCGCCGCGGGCGACAACACCGTCGCCTTCGTCTGACGGATCGGCCGCGCCGTACGCTCCCGCGCCATGAGCAACCGATACGAGGGCAAGGTCGCAGTCATCACGGGTGGCGCGAGCGGACTGGGTGAGGCCACGGCCCGCCTGCTGGTGAGCGAGGGCGGCAAGGTCGTCATCGCCGACTACGACGCACAGCGCGGGCAGGCCGTTGCCGACTCGCTGGGCGACGCGGCGATCTTCTCGCGCTGCGACGTGACAGTCGAGGACGATGTCGCCGCAGCGATCGATGCGGCGGTGAACACGTGGGGCCGTCTGGACGGCGCGTTCGCCAACGCCGGCATCGTGGGCGTCGCCGGCCCGATCGCCGACACCCCGATGGACGACTTCGACCGGACGATCGCAGTGCTGTTGCGCGGCGTGTTCATGACCGTGAAGCACGCTGCCCGCGCGATGCAGGCGTGCGGCAACGGTGGCTGCATCGTGATGACCTCGTCGGTCGCCGGCGTGCAGGGCGGCCTCGGGCCGCACGCCTACAGCGTCGCCAAGACCGGCGTCGTGGGCCTCGCCCGCTCGGCGGCATCCGAGCTCGCCGCGCACAAGATCCGCGTGAATGCAGTGGCGCCGGGCAGCATCCCGACCGCCATGACCGCGCATGTCACCACCGGTGACCCCGACAACCTCGAGACGGTGACCGCCCACGTCGCCGCCACCTCACCGCTCGGCCGGGCGGGCATGCCGAACGACATCGCCGAGGCGGTGCTCTACTTCATGAGCGACGGCGGCAGCTACGTCACCGGCCAGACGATCGTCGTCGACGCCGGCCTCACCAGCGGGGCGAAGATGAGCCCCACCTGGTCGGGCACCCGCATGGTCGTCGCCCGCTCCTGAGCCGGCCGTCGGGCCCGGTCAGCCGCGCCGGGCCCGGTACCACTCGATCAGTGCGGTGGTGCTGCTGTCGTGGTTCGGCAGGGCGTCACTCGTCAGTTCCGGGGTGATCCGGTTGGCGAGCGCCTTGCCGAGCTCGACGCCCCACTGGTCGAAGCTGTTCACGTCCCACACGCAGCCCTGCACGAACACGATGTGCTCGTACAGCGCGATCAGCTGACCGAGCACGTGCGGGGTGAGCTGCGGCGCCACGATCGTGGTGCTCGGCCGGTTCCCCTCGAACACGCGATGCGCCTGCTGATGCTCGGGGACACCCTCGGCGCGCACCTCGTCGAGGGTCTTGCCGAACGCCAATGCCTCGCCCTGCGCGAACAGGTTCGCCATCAGCAGGTCGTGCTGCTGCTGCAGCGGGTGGTTCGGCCGTGCGAAGCCGATGAAGTCGATCGGCACGAGCCGGGTGCCCTGGTGGAGCAGTTGGTAGAACGCGTGCTGGCCGTTGGTGCCGGGCTCGCCCCACACGATCGGGCCGGTGTCGACGGTGACCGTCGAGCCGTCGAGGCGGACGTGCTTGCCGTTGCTCTCCATGTCGAGCTGCTGCAGGTACGCGGGGAACCGGCGGAGCTCGTGCGCGTACGGGAGCACCGCCTTGGTCTCGGCGCCGAGCACGTTCGAGTACCAGATGCCGATCGCCGCCATCAGCACCGGCACGTTCTCGCCGAGCGGTGCGCCGACGAAGTGATGGTCGATCGTGTCGAACCCGTCGAGGAACGAGCGGAACCCATCCGGCCCGATCGAGAGCATGAGCGACAGGCCGATCGCCGAGTCGACCGAGTACCGGCCACCGACCCAGTCCCAGAAGCCGAACATGTTCGCCGTGTCGATGCCGAACGCGGCGACCTCGGTGGCGTTGGTACTGACAGCGACGAAGTGGCTCGCCACCGCTGCGTCGCCCAGGCTGCCGACCAGCCAGTCGCGGGCGGTCCGGGCGTTGCTGAGGGTCTCGATCGTGGTGAAGGTCTTCGAGCTGATGACGAACAGGGTGGTGGCGGGGTCGAGGTCGGCGAGGTGCTGGGGGATGTCGGCACCGTCGACATTGCTGTCGAACCGGCAGGCGAGCCCCGGCTGCGCGAACGCCTGGGTGGCGAGGTATGCCATCGCCGGGCCGAGGTCGCTGCCGCCGATGCCGATGTTGACGACCGTGCCGATGCGCTGACCGGTCGCGCCGAC
>JBEGOE010000009.1:0-4852 GCA_041182165.1 Actinomycetota bacterium | reverse complement strand
GCCCGCACGGTGCGCGTCGGCTTCGCGCTGTGCATGGCCGGCGCCATCCTCGTGATGCCGGTCCTCATCCCCTCGTGGCCGCTCTGGGCGACGTTCCTCGCGTGGTCGGTCGGCGGCCTCGGCATGGGGATCGTCTACAACCCGACGACGGTCGCGGCGATGAGCTACGCCGAGGAGGGCCGGGAAGGCCTGGTCAGTGGCCAGACCCAGCTCATCGACGCGCTGGGCTTCTCGGTCATGGGCGGCCTCGGTGGGGCGCTCGTCGCCGTCGCCGACCGATCGGGGTTCGCCCTGCGCGACGCCCTCCTCGTGGTCTTCCTGATGGCGATCTCCACTGCGGGGCTCGGCATCGTGGCCAGCCGCGGCGCCCGACCCGCCTGAGCACCCTTCGTCACATCGCCCGTCCGGGTGCAACGATGCGACGCATGGGAGCGCTGGATGGGGTGAAGGTGGTGGACCTGTCGGTGATGATCTCCGGGCCGTTGGCCGGGATGATGCTCGCCGATCAGGGCGCCGACGTGGTCAAGGTCGAGTCACCGGGGTTGGGCGACATCATGCGCTTCCTCGGCACGAGCAAGGGCGGGATGACCGGCATCTTCGCCAACAACAACCGCGGCAAGCGCAGCGTCGTCATCGACCTGAAGAAGCCCGAGGGCATCGACGTGCTGAAGCAGATCGTCACCGGGGCCGACGTGCTCATCCAGAACTTCCGGCCTGGCGCGATGGAGCGCCTCGGCCTCGGCTTCGACGAGCTGTCGGCGCTGAACCCGAACCTCATCTACGTCAGCATCAGCGGCTACGGGCCAGACGGCCCGTACAGCCACCGCCGCGTGTACGACAACGTCATCCAGGCCGCGTCGGGCCTCGCGTCGGTGCAGACCGACCCCGCCACCGGCACGCCGGCGCTGTTCCGCACGTTGCTCTGCGACAAGATCACGTCGTACACGGCCACGCAGGCGATCACCGCCGCCCTCTATGCACGGGCCACCGGCAAGGCGAAGGGCCAGCACATCGTGCTCGCCATGCTCGACGCCGCCGTGTCGTTCCTGTGGCCCGACTCGGCCATGGACGCCGCCCTGCTCGACGACGACGTCAACCGCACGCCCACCATCGGCTCGAACTATGCGGTCACGTCACTGGTCGACGGCCACGTGGCCGTCAGCGCCGTCACCGACGCCGAGTGGCGAGGCCTGTTCTCCGCCTACGGTCGCGCCGACCTCGCCGACGACCCGCGTTTCTCGTCAGCCGGTGCACGCATGCAGAACCTGGGCGACCTGATCCCTGTCATGCGCGAGATGGCCGAGGTGACCAGCGTCGACGATTTCATGGCGGGTGCCGAGGCCCACGACGTGCCGGCATCGAAGATCAACTCGATCGACGAGATCCCCCACGACCCGCAGGCGATCCACAACGAGATCTTCGTCGAGCGCCGCCACCCGGCAGCCGGCATGATTCGCGAGCCGCGGCCGGCGGCCCGCCTGTCGGCCACGCCGGCCGTCGTCAGCGGCCACGCGCCGCTGTTCGGCGAGCACAGCGACGAGATCGTCGCCGAGCTCGGCCTCGACCCGGTGGCACTGCGCGCCGCCGGCGTCATCCACTGACCGTCCCGACTCGACCTCTGCCGCATCAGGGTCGTCCACGACCCGGTCACGGCAACAGTCGACGGGATCGCGGGAATCAGGTGCACCGGCACGCTGGCACCTACGCTCAGGTCGCCATGGCCACCACACCCACTGCTGCTGCGTTCTCCATCACCCTCGACTGCCGGCTCGACAACGTGCCCGGCACGCTCGGCCGGCTCGCACTCGCCATCGGCGAGGCCGGCGGCAACATCGGCGCCCTCGACGGCTTCGACGTACGCGGCCCCGAGCTGCGCCGCTGCATCGTGGTCCACTGCCGCGACGAGGCGCACCAGCAGAAGGTCGTCGACGCGGTGCGCTCGCTGAAGGGCGTCACCCTCGTCGACTGGTGGGACCGCACCTTCCGCATGCACGAGGCCGGCAAGATCCACGTGCTCACCAGCGCACCGGTGAACGACCGCGACGACCTGTCGATGGCCTACACCCCGGGCGTCGCCCGCGTGTGCATGGCGATCCACGAGGACCCGTCGCTCTCGCACCGCTACACCATCCGCAAGAACACCGTCGCGATCGTCAGCAACGGCACCGCTGTGCTCGGCCTCGGCGACATCGGCCCCGAGGCCGCCATGCCGGTCATGGAGGGCAAGGCCCTGCTGTTCAAGGAGTTCGGCGGCGTCGACGGCTTCCCGATCTGCATCAACGCCCGCACGGCCGACGAGGTCGTCGACTTCGTCCAGCGCCTCGCCCCCACCTTCGGCGGCATCAACCTCGAGGACATCAAGGCACCCGAGTGCTTCGAGATCGAGGAGCGCCTGAAGGCCAGCCTCGACATCCCCGTCTTCCACGACGACCAGCACGGCACCGCCGTCGTCACGCTGGCCGCGCTGTGGAACTCGCTGAAGATCACCGGCAAGAAGATGGAGGACCTGTCGGTCGTCATCGCCGGCATGGGCGCGGCGGGCGTCGCCATCGGCAAGATCCTCATCAACGCCGGCGTCGGCGAGATCGTCGGCTGCGACCGCACGGGCGCCATCTACTCCGGCCGCAGCGACCTGAACGTCGCCAAGCAGTGGTTCGCCGAGAACACCAACCCGTCGCGCAAGATGGGTTCGATCAGCGACGTGATGCACGGCGCCGACGTGTTCGTCGGCGTCAGCGGGCCCGGCCTCATCACCGCCGCCGACCTGCGCAACATGGCCAAGGACCCGATCGTGTTCGCAATGGCGAACCCCGACCCCGAGATCCGTCCCGAGCAGGCCGACGGCCTCGCGGCCGTCATGGCCACCGGCCGCAGCGACTACCCGAACCAGATCAACAACGTGCTCGCCTTCCCGGGCCTGTTCCGCGGCGCACTCGACGTGAACGCCACCGACATCACCGAGAACATGAAGCTCGCCGCCGCCATCGCGATCGCCGAGTCGGTCACCGATGCCGAGCTGTCACCCACCTTCGTCGTGCCGTCGGTGTTCGACCGTTCGGTGGTCCAGCGCGTGGCCCCCGCCGTGTCGGCCGCCGCCATCGCCGACGGCGTCACCCGCATCAGCTGAGCACGTCGTCGCCATCAGCCGCCGACGAGGCTGCGGCCCACGATCTCCTTCATGATCTCGTTGGTGCCCCCGTAGATGCTCTGGATGCGGCTGTCGGCCCACGCCCGGGCGATCGGGTACTCGCGCATGTAGCCGTAGCCGCCGTGCAGCTGCACGCACTTGTCGACGACCTTGTTCTGCAGGTCGGTGCACAGGTACTTGGCGGCGGCGGCCTGGTCGGCCTCGAGCTTGCCCTGGCAGTGCAGCTCGATGCACCGGTCGACGTACACCTGGGCGGCCTGGGTCTCGGTGTGCAGTTCGGCCAGCACGAACTTCGAGTTCTGGAAGTGCGACACCGGCTGGCCGAAGGCCTTGCGCTCCTTCGTGTACTCGAGCGTCCACTCGATGGCCGACTGCGCCACGGCGACACCGCCGACGGCAATGTTCAACCGCTCCTGCGCCAGGTTCTGCATGAGGTAGTAGAAGCCCTTGCCCTCCTCGCCGAGGAGGTTGGCGACGGGCACCTCGACGTCGCTGAAGAACAGCTCAGCGGTGTCCTGCGCGTGCATGCCCATCTTGTCGAGGTTCCGGCCCCGCTCGAACCCGGGCATCCCGCGCTCGAGCACCAGCAGGCTCATGCCGCGGTGGGCGGCCGTCGGGTCGGTCTTCACGACGGTGACGACGACATCGCTGTTGATGCCGTTCGAGATGAACGTCTTCGCGCCGTTCACGACGTACACATCGCCGTGGCGCACCGCTGTCGTCTTCACGCCGGCGACGTCGCTGCCGGTGTTCGGCTCGGTGATGGCGAGCGCACCGATCGTCTCGCCCGTCACCATGCCGGGCAGCCACCGCTGCTGCTGCTCGTCGTTGCAGAGCGACAGGAAGTACGGGATGACGATGTCGTTGTGCAGGGTCATGCCGTTGCCGCTGCCGATGACGCCGGTGTACCCGATCTCCTCGGTCATGATCGCCGCGAACAGGTAGTCGTCGGTGCCGCCGCCGCCGAACTGTTCGGGCACCGTGAGGCCGAGGAAACCGTGCTTGCCGGCCTCGAGCCAGATGCTGCGGGGCGTGATCTGGTCGTGCTCCCACTGCTCGTGGTTCGGGACGACCTCGTTGTCGAGCCAGCTGCGGAACGCGGCCCGGAACTGGTCGTGCTCGTCGGAGAAGAGGGTGCGCGGGATCGGCTGCATCCCGCCACTGTATTGATGCAGCACACTCTCGTTGCAGTCCCCCGCGCATCGCGCAACTGCGTGCAACGAGAGTGCAGCCAGCGTGGCGTCAGGTGGGGCGGGGGAGCTGTTGTTCGACGGTGAGCACGGGCGCGAAGAGGTCGCCGAGCTCGTCCACACGGCGCAGGGTGTCGGCGGTCTCGAAGCGCAGGTCGAGCTCGCCGTCGGCGCACTGCTGCACCTCGGCCCAGGTGACGGGCGTGCTGACCCACGGGCGCACGCGCGCCCGCATCGAGTAGACGCCGATGGTCGTCTTGTGGCGCACGTTCTGGCTCCAGTCGACGAAGATCTTCCCGGGCCGCACCGCCTTGGCCATCGTGGTGGTCACCCGGTCGGGATGCTGCCGCTCGAGCAGTTGGCCGACCGCCAGGGCGAAGTCGCCCGCGGCCTCGTGCGTGCACGGGGTGTTCAGCGGCACGTACAGCTGCAGTCCCTTCGAGCCAGACGTCTTCGCCCACGCCTCGAGGCCCACCGATGCCAGCACCTCGTGCACCAGCAGCGCGACCTGGCA
>JBEGOE010000008.1:0-4537 GCA_041182165.1 Actinomycetota bacterium | reverse complement strand
TCAGTGGGCCGTACTGGGTGTACCGGTCGGCCAGGGCCTCGGGGGACTCGCCGGTGCAGGCTGACAGGATCTCGAGCAGGTTCGACACACCCGGCTTGGCCGCTCGGTCGTAGCGGACCTCGCTGTCGCTGTCGGTGACCGCACGTTTGAACTTCTTGGCGATCACCGAGGGCGGGTCGAGCAGGTTCACGAGACCGGCATCGGTGGTGGACGACTTGCTCATCTTCGATGTCGGGTCCTGGAGGTCCATCACCCGGGCCCCCGCCTTCGGGACGGCCGCCTTCGGAACCACGAAGGTGTCGCCGAAGCGGCTGTTGAAGCGGATCGCCACGTCTCGGGTGATCTCGAGGTGCTGGCGCTGGTCGTCGCCGACGGGCACCTCGTCGGCGTCGTAGAGCAGGATGTCGGCGGCCATGAGCGCCGGGTAGGTGAACAGGCCGGCCGAGATGAACTCGCCCTCGCGCTTGGCCGACTTGTCCTTGAACTGCGTCATCCGTGACAGCTCGCCGAAGCTGACCGTGCACTCCATCACCCAGCCGAGCTGGCTGTGCTCGGGGACGTGGCTCTGGACGAACACGGTGGCGATCTCGGGATCGAGTCCGACGGCGAAGAGCGCTGCGGCGGTGGTGAGCGTGGCGGCGCCGATGACCCCGGGCGTGTCGGTGACCGTGAGGGCGTGGAGGTCGACGATGCCGTGGAAGGCGTCGCACTCGTGCTGGCCGCCGACCCAGTTCAGGAGCGCACCGAGGTAGTTGCCCAGATGGACGTCACCGGTGGGTTGGATGCACGACAGGACTCGGGTCACGTCGCAGGACGCTACCGAGTCGTCGGAGGGTCTCGGAAGCTCGTTTCGCCAGCGGGTAGGTTGGTCGCATGGCGTTCGACGTGGCGACCCCCGTGTACGAGGGACCGTTCGACCTCCTCCTCCACCTGATCCTCAAGGAGCAGGTCGATATCTACGAGGTGCCGCTCGCCCGGATCGTCGATGTCTACCTGCAGGAGATCGAGCGCATGCAGGGCCTCGACCTCGACGTCGCGACCGAGTTCTTGATGATCGCGTCGACATTGGTGGAGCTGAAGGCGCGTCGCCTGCTGCCGGGCCGGGAGGACGTCGACCTCGACGACGAGTTGGCTCTGTGGGAGGAGCGCGACCTGCTGCTGGCCCGGTTGCTGGAGTGCAAGACGTTCAAAGACGTCGCCGCCGTCTTCGGCCGGTTCGCCGACGATGCCGACCGCAGCTTCCCCCGTGAGGGCGGGCCCGACGAGCGCTTCGCCGAGCTGGTGCCCGACCTGATGGACGGCGTGACGCCCAAACGGCTGCACTCGGCCTTCATGCGTGCGGTCACGCCGAAGCCGGTGCTGCGGATCGACCTGTTCCACGTCGCCCCGGTACGTGCCAGCGTGGCCGACGCGCTGGTGGAACTGATCGACGAGCTGCCCCGAGTGGGGCGGATCTCGTTCCAACGCCTGACCTCCGGCCTCGTCGAGCGGCTCGACGTGATCGTGCGGTTCCTCGCGCTGCTCGAGCTGTTCAAGCAGGGCGCCGTCGAGCTCGACCAGACCGAGCGGTTCGGCGACATCGAGATCGTGTGGAACGGCTTCGACACCGATGGCGTGCCCGCCATGGCCATCGACGACTACGAAGGATGATGCGCGCCGCATGAGCGACACACCCGAGATCCAGCCCCTACCCGTCGATGACGCGGCAGCCACCGGCCACGCCTTCGGTGAGGTGGTGCCTCCCAGGCCACCGGGGCAGCCCGACGCCGACACCGTGCGCGCCATCGAGGCGATCGTGCTCGTGGCGGTCGAGCCGGTGCCCGTCGACCTGCTCGCGCAGCTGCTCGAGCTCCCTGCCAACGTGGTCGAGAGCCTGTGCACCGAGCTGGCCGCCAGCTACGACGAGGCCGGTCACGGGTTCCAGTTCGTGAAGGTCGCCGGCGGCTACCGCTACCAGACCAGCCCCGACCTCGCCCCGTACGTCGAGCGTTTCCTCCTCGACGGGCAGCGCGCCCGCATGAGCGGCGCCGCACTCGAGACGCTCGCGATCGTGGCCTACAAGCAACCGATCTCGCGTGCCCAGGTCGCCTCGATCCGTGGTGTCGACCCCGATGGGGTGCTCCGCACCCTGCAGGCCCGTGGCTACATCACCGAGGTCGCTCGCGACAGCGGCCCGGGCCAGGCGATCCTGTTCGGCACCACGCCGGCGTTCCTCGAGAAGCTCGGCCTCGCCTCGCTCGCCGACCTGCCGCCGATCGTCGAGTTCGTGCCCGGCGCCGACGTGGTGGAGGCCCTCGAGCACGGCCTCCGCGTCGAGCCCACCACCCCGCCCACCGCCAACCCGTCGAGAGCGATCACGACGACATCGACGACATCGACGACGACGAGTTCGATGACCTGATCGACCGGGACCCCGATCGACCGGTCGAGCCGCCGCTGTGGGAGCAATGGGCCGCTGCATCGGCAGCGCTGCCGCAGGGCGAGCGACTGCAGAAGGTGCTCGCGATCCGCGGCTGGGGCAGCCGGCGGGTGTGCGAGGAGCTCATCGCTGCCGGGCGCGTCACCGTGAACGGCGAGGTGGCGGTCCTCGGCCGACGGGTCGACCCCGACGTCGACAAGGTCGAGGTCGACGGCGTCCCGATCGGGACCCGGCCGGGTCTCGTGTACTACCTGCTCAACAAGCCGACCGGCGTGGTGACAACGGCGTTCGACCCGCAGGGTCGGCCCACGGTGGTCGACCTCGTGCCGAACGAGCCACGCGTGTTCCCGGTGGGCCGACTCGACGTGGGCACCGAGGGGCTGCTGCTGCTCACCAACGACGGCGATCTCGCCCAGCGGCTCACCCACCCGAGCCACGGCGTCGAGAAGGAGTACCTCGCCGAGGTCGAGGGCGGCAACGTCTCGCAGGGCAGGGTGCGAGCGCTGCGAGAAGGCATCGAGCTCGAGGACGGCCTGACGGCACCGGCGACCGTGTCGCAGCCGTCGCCCGGTGTCCTGCGGATCACGATCCACGAGGGCCGCAACCGTCAGGTGCGGCGGATGTGCGAGGCGATCGGCCATCCGGTCACGCGTCTGGTGCGCGTGCGCATCGGCACGCTGCAGGACCGCACGCTCAAGCCGGGGGAGTGGCGCCCGCTCGAGCAGGCCGAGCTGGTGGCGCTGGCGGAAGCCGTGGGCTTGCGTGGTGCCCCGGTAGATTCGTAGCCCGTGACGAACGGGACCGCGGGCGACGGGAAGGGCCGGAGGGCGAACATCGCCGGGCTCGGGCTCATCGGTGGTTCCATCGGCCTCGCGCTCGTCGAGCGTGGGTGGATCGTCAGCGGTGACGACCTCGATCCGGGCCGCGTCGCGCTGGCGATCGAGCGCGGCATCGTCCACACCGCGGGCCTCGAGCCCGACGCCGAGATCACCTTCGTCGCGACGCCGGTCCTCGCCGTCGCCGACACAGCGAAGCGTGCCCTCGCCGAGACGAGTGGCGTCGTCACCGACGTCGGCAGCGTGAAGGCAGGCGTCGCCGCGCTGATCGACGATCCTCGCTTCGTGGGTGGTCATCCGATGGCGGGCAGCGAGCTCGAGGGGCTCGACGGCGCCGATGGCAGCATGTTCGAGGGTGCCGTCTGGGTGCTCACCCCCACGAATGGCACCTCGGACCTGACGTTCGGCACCGTCGCCTCGGTGGTGGCCGACCTCGGCGCCGAGGTGGTCGCGTTGCCGCCCGAACGTCATGACCAGGTGGTGGCCGTCATCAGCCACGTGCCCCACCTCACCGCCGCCACGCTGATGGGCCTCGCCAGTGAACGCGCCGAGGAGCACGCCGCGCTGCTGCGCCTCGCCGCGGGTGGATTCCGTGACATGACCCGCATCGCCTCGGGGCACCCGGCCATCTGGCTCGACATCTGCGCCGAGAACCGGGTGGCGATCCTGTCGGCGCTCGACGGGCTGATCGAAGGCCTCGTCGAGATGCGCGAGGTCGTGGCCACCGACGACCGTGCCCGCCTGCTCGAGCGGTTGCAGCGGGCTCGCGAGGCGCGCACGAACCTGCCGGCGCGCATCAGCATGCCGAGCGAGCTCGCCGAGGTGCGCATCCCGATCCCCGATCGTCCGGGTTCGGCCGCCGAACTGTTCACCCTGGCCGCCGAGCTGGGTGTCAACATCGCCGACTTCGAGGTCGTGCACAGCCTCGAGGGTGGTCGGGGCGTTGCGGTCGTGCTCGTCGTTGCGGCCGCCGCCGATCTGTACCGCGGTGGCCTCCTGGCACGCGGCTTCCGTCCGGCCGTGCAGCGCCTCGGATGAACCGAACCGTGCAGCGCATCAGCGCCGTCGACGGCCAGCTCTCGGCGGTCGTCGAGGTGCCCGGCTCGAAGAGCGTTGCCAACCGGGCGCTGGTGTGCGCGGCGTTGGCGGACGGCGAGAGCCTCATCGAGCGCGTGGCACCGGGTGACGACACCTCGGCGATGGTCGATTGCCTCGGGCTGCTCGGCGTGCGCGCCGGCGAGCCCGACGGTGAGCCCGACGGTGAGCACGGTGAAGATGTGGT
>JBEGOE010000007.1:0-5733 GCA_041182165.1 Actinomycetota bacterium | reverse complement strand
GTTGGTGGCTGCGTCGGCCTCCGGGTCGTAGAGCACCAGGCTCGCCAGCGCCTCGGGCATCGAACGCGTGGGGACGACGACGACGCGCTTGGTGGTGAGGCCCTGGAGCTGCTCGGCCACCGGGATGATGTTCTTGTTGTTCGGCAGCACGACGACCTGCTGCGCGTTGACCGCCTCGACCGCTGCCAGCAGTTCGGCCGTCGACGGGTTGAGGGTCTGCCCACCGGTGACCACGCCCTGCACGCCGAGGTTGCCGAAGAGCTCGACGAGTCCAGCGCCACTGGCCACGGCCACCACGGCGCATGTCACGTGCGGCAGCGACGTCGAGGCGCCGACGAACGGCCGGTGCGAGCCCGACGCCGAGGACGGCGCATCATGGAGGGCGGCCTCGCGCTGGGCATGCTCGTCGGCGACCTCTTCGAACAGGTCGCTGACGCGGATGCCGCGCGGTCGGCCACCGAGCTCGAGCGCCACCTCGACGGCGGCACCGATGTCGTTGGTGTGGACGTGGCAGTTCCACAGCCCGTCGCCACCCACCACGACGATCGAGTCGCCGTTCGCGCCCCATCCCTGCTTGAACGCGTCGATGGAGACGTCGGGCAGGTCGAGGAAGTACATGACCTCGTAGCGCAGCTCTGACACATCGGGCTCGCCGGCGGGCGAGTGACGGTGAGCCGCTGCATCCAGTTGCTCAGGCGACGGGCCGGCATCGAGGTCCGGCAGCGGCAGGGGCTGGCCGTCGACCACGTGCAGCGCGGCATCGAGAAACAGCATGAAGCCCGCACCGCCGGCATCGACCACCCCGGCGTCTTTCAGGACCGGCAGCAGGTCGGGCGTGCGATCGAGCGCCTCGCGCCCCGACACCTGTGCGCCATGCAGCACCGCCACCAGCGACCCGCCTGCGTCGGCGACGCCGGACGCTCCGTCGGCGGCGGCCCGGACCACCGTGAGGATCGTGCCCTCGATCGGCTTCAGCACCGCCTGGTAGGCAGCGGCCGACGCGGCGCGCAGCGCCTCGGCCACCGTGGCGCCCGTGGCGCCTGCCTCGCCCGCACTGTCACCCGCAGTCCCGGCGGCTTCCCCGGCGGTGACGAGGCTCGACGACAACCCGCGCTGGATCTGGCTGAGGATCACGCCGCGGTTGCCGCGTGCACCCATCAGCGAACCGTGGCTGATGGCGGCGCACGTGGGCCCGAGGCCCTCCCCTGCCTGCTCGAGCTCGGCGACGACGGCATCGAGCGTGCGGGCCATGTTGGTACCGGTGTCGCCGTCGGGCACGGGGTAGACATTCAGCCGGTTGATCATCGGCGCGTGGTCGCGCACGGCGTCGCGGAAGGTCAGCACGGTCTGGCGGAGTGCGTCGGCGGACAGGAGCTCGAGGGTCGCCACCAGCCCCACGATAGGGCGCGGGCACACGCGCCCGACCGGATGGGGCCATCACCCGAAACGATCGGATGCACCCCAGACGGCTTGGGGAACAGATGGACCTGGCTGATATCTTTTCAGGACTCTCCGTGGGGCGACCCGGCGGAAAGCGATCGATCGAAAGAAGGCGTGTCATGGCAGCAGTTTGTGAAGTGTGCGGAAAGGGCCCGAGCTGGGGCATGTCCGTGTCGCACTCGCACCGTCGCACCAAGCGGCGTTGGAGCCCGAACATCCAGCGTGTCCGCGCCGTGGTGAAGGGCACCCCCACGCGGCTGCACGTCTGCACCGGCTGCATCAAGAGCGGCAAAGTCGTCAAGGTCGGCTGAGACCGTGCAGGGCGTCATCAAGTCGTACGACCCAGCATCGGGTGACGGCCTCGTGGTGCGCGACACAGACCTCTCCGAGTACGACCTGGCCGCCGACGCGCTCGAGGGCTCGGTCTTCCGCATGCTCCGTCAGGGGCAGCGGGTCGTGTTCGATCTCGATGACCAGGGACGCGCCTCACGGCTGCGTCTCGGCAGTGAAGTCGACATGGGGACGCCCGGCCAGTAGGCCGGGCGTTCGCCGTTTTCAGTTCGCAGGACCGCTGACCGAGCGGACCGCCACCGTCTTCCGACCCCTTTCCCTCCCACCCCATCGACGCAACGACGCTTCGACTAAGGAGATCACGAGATGAGCGCCACCACCACCAACACTCGCCTCCAGCAGTGGGTCGCCGAGTGGGCAGCGATCATGCAGCCTGACAGCGTCTACTGGTGCGACGGCTCGGCCGACGAGTACGAGCGGCTCTGCCAGGCACTCGTCGACGCCGGCACCTTCACCAAGCTCGACGAGGCCAAGCGCCCGAACAGCTACTGGGCGCACAGCGATCCGGGCGACGTCGCCCGCGTCGAGGACCGCACGTTCATCTGCAGTGAGCAGCGCGCCGACGCCGGCCCCAACAACAACTGGCGCCACCCGGCCGAGATGCGCGCCGAGATGGAGCGCCTGTACGCCGGCTGCATGAAGGGCCGCACGATGTACGTCGTGCCGTTCAGCATGGGCCCGCTCGGCTCACCCATCGCCCACATCGGCGTGCAGCTCAGCGACTCGGCGTACGTCGCCGTCAACATGCGGATCATGACCCGCATGGGCCAGGGTGCACTCGACGTGCTCGGTGACGGCCAGTGGGTGCCCTGTCTGCATTCGGTCGGCGCGCCTCTCGAGGCAGGCCAGGCCGACTCGGCGTGGCCATGCAACCCCGACAACAAGTACATCGTCCACTTCCCCGAGACCCGCGAGATCATGAGCTTCGGGTCCGGGTACGGCGGCAACGCTCTGCTGGGCAAGAAGTGCTTCGCGCTGCGCATCGCTTCGGTGATGGCGCGCGACGATGGCTGGCTGGCCGAGCACATGCTCATCCTCAAGCTCACCAACCCGCAGGGCGAGCACAAGTACATCGCTGCGGCGTTCCCGTCGGCGTGCGGCAAGACGAACCTCGCGATGCTCGTGCCCACCATCCCGGGCTGGAAGGCCGAGACCATCGGCGACGACATCTGCTGGATGAAGTTCGGCGACGACGGCCGCCTCTACGCAATCAACCCCGAGGCCGGCTTCTTCGGCGTTGCCCCGGGCACCGGCTACGACACGAACGCCAACGCGATGGAGACCCTGTGGGGCAACTCGATCTACACGAACACCGCGCTCACCCCCGAGGGTGACGTGTGGTGGGAGGGCATGACGGACGACCCGCCGGCCCGCGCCACCGACTGGCGTGGTAACAACTGGACCCCCGAGTCCGAGACGCCCGCCGCGCACCCGAACGCCCGCTTCACCGCCCCGGCGTCGCAGTGCCCGTCGATCGCCCCCGAGTGGCAGGACCCGGCCGGCGTGCCGATCTCTGCCATCCTCTTCGGCGGCCGCCGCCGCACCACGGTGCCGCTCGTCACCCAGGCCACCAGCTGGGAGCACGGTGTCTTCCTCGGCAGCATCATGGCGAGCGAGACCACCGCCGCCCAGCAGGGTGCTGTCGGCAACCTGCGCTTCGACCCGATGGCGATGCTGCCGTTCTGCGGCTACAACATGGGCGACTACTTCGCCCACTGGCTCGACATCGGCAAGCACTCGGCCTCGCCGAACCTGCCCCAGATCTTCTTCGTCAACTGGTTCCGTCGCGACGAGGACGGCCGTTTCCTGTGGCCTGGCTACGGCGAGAACAGCCGGGTGCTGAAGTGGGTGTTCGAGCGGGTGGCCGGTCAGGCCGACGCCGTCGAGACGCCCATCGGCCTGCTGCCGACCCCGGGCTCGCTCGACACGGGCGGACTCGACGTGTCCGACAACGACATGAGCACGCTGCTGTCGGTCGACCTCGCTGGCTGGACGAGCGCCCTGCCGCAGATCCGGGCGCACTACGCCCAGTTCGGCGACAAGCTCCCCGCCCGTCTCGTGCTGGCGCTCGACGAACTCGAGGGCAAGCTCACCAACGCCTGACGCACCACGTCCGAGCCGACGGTCCGTCCTCCCGTCGCCGGGACGACGGGCCGTCGCCGTTTTCGGCAGCCGCCGCCCGGAACATCGCGGGGCGGGGCCAGGTCAGCTGCCCTGGCCGACAAGCAGGGCCCGGATACCGAGGCCCATTACGAAGAGGCCGCCCAGTCCGTACAGCAGGTACAGCCGGTGCTTCATCTGCTGGCGGTACGAGTAGATGATCGCCACGGCGATCATGCCGACGAAGCCGTAGAACGCGTGGAACTTCGGGAACTCGAACTTGTACTTGTTGACGAGGATGACGCCGAGGACGACCTGCACGAACACTGTGAGCTGGGCGAGCCCGGTGAACCACCACAGGGCGCGCGTCCGCAGGGCGGTGAGCCAGTGCGCTCCGAGCGCCCACAGGCCGGCGAACGCATTGCTGAGGATGACCACCCACGACCAGCTCTCGTGGAGGTTCTGCAGTGACGACGCGTCCAGGGCGATGCTCAGTTCGACGGCGCGGCGCGGTGGTGCGCCTGCGCTTCCGGGGTGAGGTTCGCGACGAGGGGCATCGACTTCATGAGGGCACCTTACCGAACCGGCCGGTGAGCGCCATGAGCGCCCGATGCGCCGCCCGTCACTCGCCGCAGCCGATCCCGCCGATGACCGAGCGAACCGTGTCGGTATCGGCCGTGCCGCTCAGGAAACCGGTGAAGTTCTCGTCGACGACGAAGTAGGCGTCGGCGATATCGGGCGGGAAGATCCGGACCGTCGGGTAGGCGGCTCGCAGCTCGGCGACGGTGGACCCGATGCCGATGCCCGTGTCGGTGCGCATGCCATCCGGCTGGATGCTGACACCGAAGGGCGGGCCGTAGGAGTAGTTGAAGAAGTGCCGGCGGCCGCTGGCCACCGTGCTGTCGTCGCTGAACAGCAGGGTGAGGTCACCCCAGGTGACGCCGCGCACCTCGGTGCCCGGGCACACGCCGAAGGCGGAGAACGGGTCGGCCCAGCCGCTGTCGGCGGTGGGTGGGCCGAGGATCGCCTGGACGTACCGGACGACCTCCTCGGGGTCGGTGCCGAAGAGCGCGTCGCCCAACCCGTCGTCGCGCAGCACGAGCGCTGCTGCCGCGGGGATGCTGGTGCTCGTGGTGGTCGGTGCCACCGTGGTGCTCGTGGTCGTCGACGAGGTCGTCGGCGGTGCCGTGGTGGCGGGCAGCGTCGTCGGCGGTGCCGTGGTGGCGGGCACTGTCGTGGTGTCGTAGACGATCGGAGCGAGTGTGGTAGCGGCCGCTTCGTCGTCGCCGCCGCATGCGGCGAGCAGCAGCGTGGCTGCTGCGACGAGACTCAGGGGACCACGACGAATCATGCACGCAGTCTGCCAGCTGATCCGGCCCCTCCCCGGGTCACGCCGCTCGCAGTCAGCGGATGAGGGTGTCGGCCTCGTGACCACCCTCGACGAGGTGGATGCCACCGTCGATGACGTCGACGACGGTGACCGAGCAGTTGTCGAGGCTGCGGATGACGAGTCGGTCGTCGCCTGTGGCGACGCCGATGGCCGCGTTGATCGCGATGAAGTGGCTGAAGATCACCGTGTCGACGTCGGGCGATCGGAGCGCTGCGGCGATCTCATCGCGGAACGCCGTGTAGCGCAGGCCGAGGTCGGCCCACGTTCCCTGCATCGCGGCGCGGAGCCAGGCGACGCGCTCGTCCATGGGGATGCCCGCCGGGGAGGGGATTTCGGTGACGCGGGGCTCGATCGAGACAGGTCGTTGCCATGCGGCGGCGAGCGGCTCGGAGGTCTCGCGGCATCGGCGCAGCGGGCTGCTGATGATGGGCATCGGGCCGAGCGCCGCCAAC
>JBEGOE010000006.1:0-3463 GCA_041182165.1 Actinomycetota bacterium | reverse complement strand
GGCCGCAGCGGGCTCACGCACCTGCTCGGCGCGCCCGCCGACATCACCACGTTCGGCAAGTACATCGGCGGCGGCTTCTCGTTCGGCGGGTTCGGCGGCACCGCCGAACTGCTCGACCAGTACGTGTCGAAGATCGGCCACGCCGGCACGTTCAACAACAACATCGCCACCATGACCGCCGGCGGGGTGGTGCTCGGCGAGATCTTCACCGCCGACGTCGCCGAGGCACACACGGCCCGGGGGGAGGACTTCCGCGCCCAACTGGCCGCCGTGCTGGCACGCCACACCCTGCCCGTGTCCGTCACCGGCTTCGGGTCGATGATGTCGCTCCACACCGACACGCCCGAGCTGAAGGAGCTCGTCTACTTCGGCCTGCTCGAGCGCGGCGTCTACACCGCGTTCCGCGGCATGATCAACCTCGGCCTCGCCCACACCGACGACCAACTCGCCACCGCACTCGACGCGTTGGACGACACCCTCCGCTCGCTTGGCTAGCGTGGCAAGGGTGGAACTGTTCGAGACACCGATCCCAGGCGTGGGGGTTCGGTACGAGTTCACCAGCGCGGCTGGTGATCGCCTGGGCGTCGTCGTGCGCAGGGACGGCCGACGCGATCTCGTGCTGTACGACGAAAAGGATCCCGACGCGTGCCGTGACACCGTGATGCTCACCCCCGAAGAGTCGGCCGCACTCGTCGAGCTGTTCGGTGGCACGAAGATCACCGAGCGCATCGCCGACCTCCGCCAGGACGTCGAGGGGCTGTCCATCGAATGGGTCACCGTCGAGCCGGGGCGAGGGCTCGCCGACCGCACCATCGGTGAGGGCCGCATCCGCACGTTGACAGGGGCCTCCGTGGTCGCCGTGCTGCGGGGCGAACGCTCGATCCCGGGCCCGGGCCCCGACTTCGTGCTGCAGTCGGGTGACGTTGCGCTGGTCGTCGGCTCAGTCGCCGGCGTCCAGGCGGCGCAGCGCCTCCTGGCCGGCTGACGACCGTGTTCGCCGCCTCCAGCGCCAGCACCGTTCTGGTCGAACTGGGAGCGGTGCTCCTGGTGCTCGCGGTGTCCGGGCGGCTTGCGGCACGCTTCGCGCTGCCGTCGATCCCGCTGTATCTCGTGGCTGGCCTCCTCCTCGGCGAGGGGAGCCCGATCGCGCTGCGCGCCAGCAGCGAGTTCATCCGGATCGGGGCCGACCTCGGCGTCGTGCTCCTGCTCCTGCTGCTCGGCATCGAGTACACCCCTGCCGAGCTCTCGCGCGGCATGCGCAGCCACTGGCTGGCCGGACTCGTCGACTTCGGGGCGAACGCAGCACCGGGCGTCGTCGCTGCACTCATCCTCGGTTGGGGCGTCGTGCCCGCCGTCCTCCTCGGCGGGATCACCTACATGACATCCTCGGGCATCGTCGCGAAGCTGTTGTCCGACCTCGACCGGATCGGCAACAGGGAGACGCCTGTCGTGTTGTCACTGCTGGTCATGGAGGACATCGTCATGGCCCTGTACCTGCCCGTGATCGGCGTGCTGATCGTGGGCGCCACCGTCGTCGAGGGCAGCATCGCCGTGGCACTGGCCCTGGCGGTCGTCGCCGTGGCTCTGCTGGTGTCGTTGCGGTTCGGGACGAAGGTCAGCCGGCTGCTGGACTCGACCTCACCGGAGTTGCTGCTCCTCACGCTGCTCGGCACCACCTTCCTGGCCGCCGGCCTCGCCGACAAGGCCAAGGTCTCGGCAGCGGTCGGCGCCTTCCTCGTCGGGGTCACCCTCTCGGGGCGTATCGCCGAACGAGGACGCGAGCTGCTCGCGCCCATCCGCGACGTCTTCGGCGGCCTCTTCTTCATCTTCTTCGGGCTCCAGATCGATCCGGCCGATCTGCCTCCCGTGCTCCTCCCCGCCATGGTCCTGGCCGTCGTGGCCGCTGCCACCAAAGCGGGCACCGGTTGGTGGGCGGCGAAGCGGAGCGGCATCGGCCGACCCGGGCGACGTCGAGCTGCGGCAGCGATGATCCCCCGCGGCGAGTTCTCGATCGTGATCGCCGGCATCGGCACGGCGGCCGGCCTCGAGGGCCAGATCGGTCCGCTGACCGCATGCTTCGTCCTCATCCTCGCCATCGGTGGCTCGCTGGCGATGCGCTTCACCGGCTAAGAACGGTCACATGGCCACCACCGATCTGTTCGACATGTCCGGCAAGGTCGCCGTCGTCACCGGCGGCAGCCGTGGCCTCGGCCGCGAGATGGTGCTCGCCTTCGCCGAGCGCGGTGCCGACGTCGTCATCGCCAGCCGCAAGCTCGAGAACTGCGAGGCGGTCGCCGACGAGGTACGCGCCCTCGGCCGCCGTGCCCTGCCCTTCGCCTACCATGCCGCCAGCTGGCAGGGTGCCGACGACCTCGCCGCCGCGGCCTACGCCGAGTTCGGACGCGTCGACGTGCTCGTGAACAACGCCGGCATGTCGCCGCTCTACCCCTCGGTCGACGCCGTCACCGAAGACCTGTACGACAAGGTGATGGGCGTCAACCTGAAGGGCCCATTCCGCCTCAGCGCCGTGATGGGCACGCGCATGGTGGCCGACGGCGGCGGCTCGATCATCTTCGTGTCGTCGATCGCCTCACAACGCCCCAGCCCCACCGAGCTCGTGTACGGCCCGGCGAAAGCGGGCCTCAATGCGCTCACCTACGGCCTCGCCCGCACGCTCGGCCCGACGGTGCGCGTGAACTGCATCGTGCCCGGCCCGTTCCTCACCGACATCTCCAAGGCGTGGGACCTCGAGCAGTTCGACCGCAACGCACGCAATGCCTTTGCGCTCGAGCGCGGCGGCGAGCCGCACGAGATCGTCGGCGCGGCGCTCTACTTCGCCACCGCCGCTGGCAGCTACACCACCGGCACGACGCTCAACGTCGACGGCGGGCCGCGTTGAGCGCCAGCCCAGTGAGACCCGCAGCCGTCCTGTGGGACATGGACGGCACGCTCGTCGACACCGAGCCGTACTGGATCGCCCGTGAGCACGAGATCGTCGCCGAGTTCGGCAACGGCGGCTGGACCGACGAGCACGCCCACGCCCTGGTGGGCTTCGACCTGCGCGACTCGGCCCGCTACATCAGCAAGCACGGCGACGTGCACCTGCCCGTCGACGACGTCGTGAACCTGCTCCTCGACGGTGTCATCGCCCGGGTCGAGCCGTGCGTACCGTGGCGCCCGGGCGCCCGCGAGCTGCTGGCCGACCTCGCCGCCGCGGGCATCCCGTGCGCGCTGGTGACCATGAGCTGGAAGCGCTTCACCGACGCGATCGTGCCGCTGCTGCCGCCCGGCTCGTTCACCACGGTGGTGGCGGGCGACGACGTGATCAACGGCAAGCCGCACCCCGAGCCGTACCTCGTCGCCGCCGAGCGCCTGGGCGTCGACGCGTCGCAGTGCGTCGCCATCGAGGACTCGCCCACTGGCGTCCGTTCGGCGCACGCCGCCGGCTGCTTCACGCTCGCCG
>JBEGOE010000005.1:0-2579 GCA_041182165.1 Actinomycetota bacterium | reverse complement strand
GTGCAGACGCGTACGAGCGTCGATCGGCAGCGCCGGACGCGATCGCACCGCGGCATCGAGGTAGGGCTGCGGGTCCTCGGCCCAACCGAACGCGCCGGCAGCCGCCGTGCGGGTCGAGTCGAAGGCGCGCACCGTCGCACCGTGCAGGACGGGAGCCTTCAGCAGCGCCTCGACCGTCTCCGCGCCGAGGGCGCGGCCGGTGGTCCACTTGCCGCCGCCGATCGACCAGAGGTTCCGCACGCCGGACGGTGCATGGTCGTAGAGCTCGTGCCGGCGGCTGGTGGTGTACGAGTCCTTCGATTCATCGACGATGAGCGGGCGGATGCCGACGGTCGTCGCCTCGACGTCGTCCTCGGTGAGCTTCGGAAAGCCCGGGGCGATCGTGTCGTTCACCGTGTCGAGGATCAGTTGGACGTCGTCGTGGTCGGCGCGCACCGAGTCGGGCGTGTCGTCGACGGCGGTGTCGGTGGGGCCGATGAACGAGTGGCCCTGCCAGGGCGAGACGATGACGTGCTTGCCGCTGCGGGCCCGGGCGAACACGGTGTCGGTGACCTGCACAGCACCGGCGACGGGCCGCGTGAGCAGGTGGACACCCTTGCTGCGGTTCACCTTCACGCCGAGCGGGCGGCCGACATCGCGCAGGACGATGTCCATCCACGGCCCACCGGCGTTCACCACGGTCTTCGCACGGACCTCGTGGTGGATGTCGGTGAGACGATCGTGGAGCTTCACGCCCACCACCGTGGCGGCGCCCTGCCCCGTGGGGTCGCCGTCGAACAGGAAGCCCTCGGCCTGGACGTGGTTCAACGCCACGGCGCCAGCGGCCACGGCGGACTGCAAGAACGCGAGGAGCAGCCGCTCGGGGTGCGTGTTGAACGTGTCGTGGTAGGCGAACGCACCCTGCAACTGGTTGGGGTCGAGCCAGGGCACGTCGCGCAGCAGTTGCCCGCGCGGCACCCAGCGCGGCAGCGGGATCCGCATCGCCTCGGGCATGTGCCGGTTCCGGTCGAAGCCGAGCCCGGTGTAGAGCATCACGCCCGCACCGATGAGGGCCGTGGGCGGCTTGCTCCAGCGCCACGCCGGCATGAGGAACCGCTGCTGGCTCACGAGGTGGGGCGCAGCGAGGGCGAGCACGCGTCGCTCGCGGAGGCTCTCGCGGACGACCCCGAACTCGTAGGTCTCGAGGTACCGGATGCCGCCGTGGATGTACTTCGACGTCGCCGAACTGGTGCCGTGGCCGAAGTCGCCCTTGTCCACGAGCAGCGTGCGCAGCCCGCGTCCCGCTGCCTCACGCGCGACGCACACGCCGGTGATGCCGCCGCCGACCACGACGACGTCGAACTGCTCGGCGTCGGGGCCGTCGAGCCGGGACAGATCACGTTCGATCCTCATGAGTGCATCCACATGACCCGCGAAACGCTACCCAGCACCATTCGCGAACGCGGTGGATCGATGGATACGGTTCGTTGCGATGAGCGACGTACCCGGCATCGATGTCCCTGCGGTCACCACCTGGCTCGAGGCCAACATCCCCGGCGCTGCCGGTCCGTTCACCTTCGACGCGATCGCAGGCGGCCACTCGAACCTCACGTACCGGCTCACCGGTGCCGACGGTCGGGCGTTCGTCCTACGCCGCCCACCGCTCGGCAATCGGCTCGCCAGCGCCCACGACATGGGCCGCGAGCACCGCATCATCCACGGGCTGCAGTCGAGCGACGTCCCGGTGGCACCCGCCCTCGGATTCTGTGACGACCCGGCCGTGAACGACGCCCCGTTCTACGTGATGGGCTTCGTGCAGGGGCACGTGCTCCGCGACCGGGCGGCCGCCGAGGCCGTTCTGTCCGTCGACCAGCGGCGCCACGCCAGCGAGTCGCTCGTCGACACGCTCGCGAAGATCCATGCGGTCGACCTGCGCTCCGTCGGCCTCGACGACCTCGGCAAGCACGAGGGCTACATCGCCCGCCAGCTCAAGCGGTGGTACGGCCAGTGGAACGCCCAGAAGACGCGCGAGCTGCCTGCGGTCGACCGGGTGCACGACGAGCTGCTGCGCCGCATCCCCGACCAGGGCCCCGCTACCATCGTCCACGGCGACTACCGGCTCGACAACTGCATGGTCGGCGACGACGGCACCGTGGTCGCAGTGCTCGACTGGGAGATCTGCACCCTCGGCGACCCGCTCGCCGACGTCGGCCTGCTGCAGGTGTACTGGACCGGCCCCCACGACGAGGCCTCGGCCTGGACGGGCTCGGCCACCACGGCCGAGGGTTTCCTCGACCGGGCCGATCTCGCCCGCCGCTACGCCGAGGTGAGCGGCCGCGACCTCACGGACCTGCCGTTCTACGTGTCGTTCGCCTACTGGAAGCTGGCCTGCATCCTCGAGGGCGTGTACGCCCGATACCTGGGCGGCGCACTCGGCATTCGCGATGCCGCCGAGCTCGAGCCGTTCAAGCTCCAGGTCGAGGGTGCCGCTGCCGCAGCGCTCGCCACGCTCGAGTCGCTCTGATGGACATCCCGGCCGCGCCGTACACGCTGCACGAGCCGCTGCCGGAGCTCGCCTCACCCGTGCTCGTCGCCATGCT
>JBEGOE010000004.1:0-6080 GCA_041182165.1 Actinomycetota bacterium | reverse complement strand
CCGACTCGACGGCGGGGAAGTGCGCCGGCGAGAGGTCGGTGCCCTGCACGGCACCGACGAGCTCGTTGAATCCGACGAAGACCGCGGCGCAGCGTGAGCGTGGTGTGTCGGCGAGGAGCATCCGGCGGCGCGAGGCGAGCCAGCCGCCCAGGAGCAGCGCCACACCGGCTGCAGCCATCAGCACCGGACCGAACGACAGCTGCATCGGGTCGACAACGTAACAGGCCCCCGGGCCGGAGCCCGGGGGCCTGTCGTTCAACAGGTGTCACCGATCAGAGATCGGGGATCAGCTGCCTGCGTCGTAGCTCTCACCGAGGCCGTTGCCGATGTTGCCATCGCAGCCATAGGTGTTGACGACCTTCGGGCCGATGCCGTTCTCGACGAGCGTGCGAAGGATCTTCGAGGACTCCTCGAAGCCGATCACGACGATCGCGTCGGGGCTGGCGCCCTTGATCTCGGCGACCTCGGCGTCGAACGTGCCGGCGTCGGGCTCGTAGATCTTCTTCACGCTGACCGTGATGCCGGCGTCGGTGAGGGTCTTTTCGACGACATCGGCGAGGCCGACACCGTACGCATCGTTGCGGGCGATGATGGCCACGTTGGTGGCGCCATCGTCAGCGACGAGCTTCGCAATGGCCGCACCCTGGAGCAGGTCCGGGGGAGCGACACGGAAGTAGAGGCCCTTGTCGGCGTAGGTGGTGAGCTTGTCCGACGTGTTCGCCGGGCTGAACTGCACGATGCCTGCACCCGTGATCTTGTCGATCACGCCGAGCGACACGCCGGAGGCGGCCGCACCGATGATGCCGTCGACGTTCTCGCCGAGGAGGCTGTCGGTGGTCTGGTTCGCGAACTCGGGCGTGTCGCCCGAGTCACCCTTGACGAGGACCATCGGCTTGCCGAGGACGCCGCCAGCGGCGTTGATCTCCTTGACGGCCAGATCGACACCCGCGATCTCGGGTGGCCCGAGGAAGGCAAGCGAACCCGTCACCGGGAGGAGCGTGCCGAGCTTGAACTCGCCATCACCGGCGCGGCTGCCCTCGACGGGAACGACCGGGAAGTCGGCGTCGGCAGCGGCCTTGGCCGGCAGGAACACGGTCTGAGCGTCGTCGATGCGGTTGTCGGCACCCATGGTGAGCACGCCGTAGCTGGCCTCGAGCGGATCGCCCACGCCGTTGAGCGTGATCGGGCCGGAGATGCCGTCATAGTCGGGGTCGCCACCGGCGTCGATGATGGCCTTGCACGAAGCGAAGTCGGTGCACTTCTCGCCATCACGGGTGATGCCGATGATCTCGCTCGCGTACTCGATGCCGTCGCTCTTGGCCAGTTCGGCGGCCAGCGCCATGATGAGGGTGAGGTCGTAGGCCTCGCCGGCGTAGTTGAAGTCCGTGAGGGCCGGATCGACCTCGAGGAGCCTCGCCTTGAAGTCGTCACCGAGCGGCGTCAGGGGCGTGGTGCCCGTGAAGCCCTCGAGGTCGCCACCGGCCGACGGAGCGTCGGTCGCGGGCGTGGTCTCGGCCGTGGTCTCGGCGGGAGCCGCCGTCTCGGCCGTGGTCTCGGCGGGAGCCGCCGTGGTGTCCGTGGCCGCTTCGCTGTCGCTACCGCAGGCCGCTGCGACGAGCGCAAGGCCGACGATCAGCGCGCCGAATCGGCGCGCAGGATTTTTCTGCATGTGGTTGTCTCCCCCTAGGAGCCCGCCGGGCGAGGTGCCCGCCGGTTGTGTAGAGGATTGCAGACTAAACCCAAATTCGACCCGGTTCCACGCGTATCGACCTGCTCCGTGCTCGTTCATGCAGCGTTCACGGGGTACCGTCGGCGCCATGAACGCCCCGGCAGCTCCGTCCCCCGACCTCGGTTCCGAGGTGCTCCTCGAGGTCGCCGACCACATCGCGACCATCACCCTCAACGCACCCCAACGGATGAACACCATCTCCGGAGCGATGCTCGACCAGCTGTCCGAGCACCTGCTCGCCGCCGACCGTGACCGCGACGTGCGGTGCATCGTGCTCACCGGCGCCGGCCGGGCGTTCTGCGCCGGGCTCGACCTCGCCGCACAGATGCAGGCGTCGCCCGGCGCGCTCGGCAACATGGGCGGAGGGACGAGCATCCCGGGCGAGTTCGACATCCGCAACGCACCGCCGATCGTCCTGCACGGCCTCGACACGCCGACGATCTGCGCGCTCAACGGTGGGGCGGCGGGCTACGGCCTCGATCTCGCGCTCGGATGCGACATCCGCATCGCCGCGGCATCCGCCAAGCTCAACTCGGGGTTCGCGAAGCGCGGCATCCTGCCCGAGAGCGGCGGCACGTGGTTGCTGCCGCGCATGGTCGGCTATGCCAAGGCGGCCGAGATCGCGTTCACCGGCCGCACCATCACCGCCCCGGAGGCGCTCGAGCTCGGCCTGGTCAACCATGTCGTGCCGAACGACGAGCTCGGCGAGCGGGTGCACGCGCTCGCCACCGAGATCGTCGAGAACGCGCCGCTCGCCGTTCGCGCCATCAAGCGCATGATGCGGGCCGCCGAGACCGAGACCTTCGAGCAGAACGTGCATCACGTGTTCCTCCAGTTGCTGCCACTCATGCGCACCGACGATTTCCGCGAGGGCGTCGCCGCCTTCATGGAGAAGCGAACCCCCGACTTCACCGGGCGCTGACCCATGACGGTCGAGCCCCCGCCGGTCGATGAGGTGCGGGTCCCCGTCGGGCTGCTCGACGGGCTGGCCACCACACGGGCGATCCGGCGCTACACCGACGAGCCGATCCCCGACGACGACCTCGCCGCGATCGTGTTCGCCGCGTCGCGTGCCCCCAGCGGGTCGAACCGTCAGCCGTTCCGCTTCCTGGTGCTGCGCGACGGGCCGCGTGCTGTCGCTGCCAAGGCGCTGCTCGGCGATGCGTTCCGCCGAGGATGGGCCGCCAAGCGGCAGGCAGACGGCTACGTGGCCGCCACCGAGAGCGATGCCTCGTCGCCCAAGGCGCGGACCGCTGCCACGATGCAGCACTACGTCGACCACATCGAAGCGGTGCCCGTGGTGGTGCTCGCCTGTCTGGTGCGCTACCGAGACCCGAGCCCCGAGGAAGGGGCATCGATCTACCCAGCCTGCCAGAACCTGCTGCTCGCGGCGCGGGCCCTGGGCTACGGCGGCGCCCTCACGATGTGGCAACGCTCGGTCGAGCAGCCGCTGCGCGACCTGCTCGAGATCCCGGACGGGGTGGCGATGTCGGCGTGCATCACCCTCGGGCGGCCCGCAGGCCACCACGGGCCCGTCCGCCGCCGCCCGCTCGCCGACCTCGTCTTCGACGACGGATGGGGCGCCGCTGCGCCGTGGGCCGTCGAGCCACCCGAGGTGCGTCACACCGTCTGGCGCCGATCCACGAACCGTGTCGGTGAGGTGTCGCCGGGCGACGTCTCACCGACAGAGATCCCGATCGTCCGGAGCAGCGCACCATGACCCTCTCGGAGGGACACCCCGGGGGGACCGAGTTCTTCACCGACGTTCCTACGCCAGTGGCGCCAGCGGGCTCGCCGGCCGGGGACGGCCTCCAGTACCTCGTGTACGACCCCGACCGCATCGTGGCCGGCAAGCGCATGGAGGACCACCTCCGCATCGCGGTCTGCTACTGGCACAGCTTCAATTGGCCCGGCAGTGATGTGTTCGGCGCCGGCACGTTCGACCGTCCCTGGTTACAGGCCGGCTCCGACCCGATGGCGGCTGCATTCGCCAAGCAGGACGCGGCGTTCGAGTTCTTCGCCAAGCTCGGCACGCCGTACTACTGCTTCCACGACGTCGACATGGCCCCCGAGGGCGCGACGCTGAGGGAGAGCAAGGCCAACCTCGACGTGCTCGTCGATCGTGCGGCCGAGAAGATGGCCGCCACCCGCGTGAAGCTGCTGTGGGGCACCGCCAACCTGTTCTCGCACCCGCGGTACGCGGCCGGCGCGGCGACCAACCCCGACCCCGATGTCTTCGCCCACGCAGCTGCGCAGGTGCGGCACATGCTCGAGGTGACGCACCGCCTGGGTGGCGAGAACTACGTGCTGTGGGGCGGGCGCGAGGGCTACGAGACGCTGCTGAACACGAAGCTCGGCCACGAGTCAGACCAGCTCGCACGGTTCCTCACCATGGTGGTCGAGCACAAGCAGAAGATCGGCTTCACCGGCACCCTGCTGCTCGAGCCCAAGCCGCAGGAGCCGAGCAAGCACCAGTACGACTACGACTGCTCCACGGTGCGGGGCTTCCTCGAGCAGCACGACCTGCTCGGCGAGTACTTCGTCAACATCGAGGTGAACCACGCCACGCTGTCGGGCCACTCGTTCCACCACGAGGTCGCCTACGCGCTCGACAACGGCATCTTCGGCAGCGTCGACGCGAACCGTGGTGACCCGCAGAACGGCTGGGACACCGACCAGTTCCCGAACTCCGTCGAGGAGATGAGCCTCGCGGTGTACGAGATCCTCCGGGCCGGCGGCTTCCGCACGGGTGGGTTCAACTTCGACACGAAGCTGCGCCGCCAGAGCATGGACCGGGCCGACCTGTTCCACGGCCACATCGGCGGTATCGACACGCTCGCGAAGTCGCTGCTGGTCGCGGCGGCGCTCATCGAGGACGGCGCGGTCGAGCGTTTCCGCGACGAGCGCTATGCAGGATGGGGCACCGAGCGCGGTCGACGGATCCTCTCGGGGGCCGTCGATCTGGCCACCCTGGCCGACGAGGCAGTGGCCGCCGACCTCGACCCGGCGCCGGTGTCCGGCCGTCAGGAGTGGCTCGAGAACCAGGTCAACCGGGTCATCTGGTCGACCCCGTCCTGATGCCGGCACGCTCCGCCGCACCCGCGCATGGCCCGGCATGATGGTCCGATGAGCACCGCCGCAACCGGACGACTCGTCGCGGGCGTCGATTCGTCGACGCAGTCCACCAAGATCGAGATCCGCGACATCGACACGGGTGCAGTCGTCGCCCGCCCGTCCGCCCCGCACCCGGGCACCACGCCACCTCGGTCCGAGCAGGACCCGGCAGCATGGTGGTCGGCGTTCGAGCAGGCCTGGGCCGGCGCCGGCTCGCCGCAGGTGGCCGCCATCAGCGTCGCCGGTCAGCAGCACGGCATGGTGGCGCTCGACGCCGACCGCCGGGTCATCCGGCCCGCCAAGCTGTGGAACGACACCGAGAGCGCTCCCGACAGCGGATGGTTGATGAAGCAGCTCGCCGGGGGCCGGGGCGACTGGGCTGCCGCCGTGGGCAGCGTGCCGGTGGCGGCGTTCACCATCGCGAAGCTCTCGTGGTTGCACCGCAGCGAGCCCGACGCCTGGGCCCGCCTCGCTCACGTGTTGCTGCCGCACGACTGGCTCACCATGCAGCTCGCAGGGCAACTCGTCACCGATCGTGGCGATGCCTCCGGCACGGGGTACTGGTCGCCGGCGACGGGAGAGTACCGCTGGGACCTCCTGTCGATCATCGACCGCGACCTCGACTGGTCCGGTGTGGTGCCACGGGTGGCGGCCCACGACGAGGTGGTGGGCGAGTGGCGAGGCGCGAAGGTCGCCTGCGGCACCGGCGACAACATGGCCGCCGCATTGGGTCTCGGGCTCGCCGCCGGGCAGGCCGTGATCTCGCTCGGCACATCGGGCACGGCGTACACGGTCGCGACGGCAGCGACCGCCGACCCCACGGGAGCGGTCGCTGGTTTCGCCGACGCCACCGGCCGGTTCCTGCCGCTCGTCTGCACCCTGAACGCCACCAAGGTCACCGATGCGGTCGCCCGCCTGCTGGGCGTCGATCACACGGGTCTCGACCGGTTGGCCCTCGGCGCACCGCTGGGTGCCGGGGGGCTCACGCTGCTGCCGTACCTCGACGGCGAACGCACCCCGGACCTGCCGAAGGCGTCGGGCACGCTCGCCGGCATCCGCTCCGACGTCACCCGCGAGCAGTTGGCTCGTGCGGCGGTCGAAGGCGTCGTGTGCGGGATGCTCGACGCCCTCGACGCGCTCTCGTCGCCCGCACCGGTCGACGCCGTCGTGCTCACCGGGGGCGGGGCCCGCAGCGAGGCCTACCGCTCCGTCTTCGCCGCGCTGTGCCCGGTGCCGG
>JBEGOE010000003.1:0-2985 GCA_041182165.1 Actinomycetota bacterium | reverse complement strand
GGTCATCACCGAGGACACGGTCACGCGCGGCACGACCATCATGGAAGCCGTCGACGTGGTGCGGGCGTTCGGTGCGGAGCCGGTGCTGATCACGGTGATCGTCGACCGTGGCGGCACGTGCGCCGCCATGGCCGAAGCGGCCGGGGTGCCGTACCGCCCGATGCTGACGGCACCCGACCTCGGCTACCCGTACGGGAGCTGACGGGGCTGCTGTCGGGTCTGCTCAGCGACCTGTCACGGTGCTGCCCGCCGGCAGGTGATCGAGCAGCGCCTCGCTGACCGAGCAGACCGAGGGGTGGAGCGTGTCGACGATGCGCACTACGCGCTTGGGCTCGTCGAGGCCGCGGCCGCACATGCTGAGGGCGGCCTTGATGCAGTCGTCCTCGGTGGGCAGCACCATCGGCATCCGGCTGCGGCGAACGCCGGACGGGCCGGCGGTGAAGCAGTTGATGTAGGTCTTGCGGAAGTCGATGCCTGCGGCGAGCGATGCCGGGATGAAGTCGGCGAAGCCGATGCCGAGGACGTTGCCGCCGGAGACCTCGGTGATGCCGAGCAGCACGATGTTGCTCACCCGCGGCGACGCCAGGTCGGCGAGCCCGTGCACCCAGAAGCGGCCGGTGACGTTCGGGTCGATGGTGGTGCCGCTGATGTCCTTGCCGCCGCGTTCGATGATGAGCACATCGATCTCGTCGAACGGCAGCGGCGGCACGAGGGTGCGGGCCTGCTCGATGAGCTCGCGCTCGCGCTCGCCGCCCACGTCGGTGGCGGTGAGCGCCTCGACCCGCACGACATCACCGGTGGACGACTCGACCGACGCGATGCCGCCGAGCAGACGACCGGTGGCGCGCAACGCAGCGATGCCGTCGAGCAATCGGTCGCGCATCTCGACCGGGCCGCACGAGTGGATCTGCGCGGCGCCGGGCTGCTTGCCGAACCCGACGACCGCCATCTTCGTGCAGCCGCTCTCGATGGGGCCCGTGAAACAGGTGTGCGGCTTGATCCGGTTCACCGGCAGGATCCGGTCGGCTACGGCGGCATGGCGGTCGAGGTAGAGCGGCATCCCGGCGGCGGTGCGGGCGACCTCGACGGTCTCCATCGTGGCGCGGATCTCGGCGCCGATCGCTTCCTCGGTCATGCCGAGCGACTCGAGCATCGCCCGCTGGCCCTCGGCCGTGGCACCGCCGTGGCTGCCCATGGCCGGCACGACGAACGGCTCGGCGCCGAGCTCGCGCAGGCCGCTGATGGCTCCGCGCAGCAGGCCGACGCGGTCGGTGAGGCCACGGCTGCCGGCCCCGACAGCGATCGTCATGCCCGGGGTGACATCGGCGGCGAGGGTGGTCACCACGCGCTGGTGGGCCGCTGCCTCGACGTCGTCGATCGCGACGCTGTGCGGGATGGGCAGCACCACCTCGTAGAGCTCCGGCACGCGGAGGTCGGGGTGGAACGGCAGGTCGACGCCATCCATGAGCTGCTGCCACGGGTCCATGCCCGCAACGTACTCCCGGCGCCCAGCGGCGCTCCGCTCAGTGCTCAGCGGCCGTCCCGGTGCCCGCTTCGATGGGCTCGCCGGCGCCGAGCACGCCGTCGACGATGCGCACCAGTCGGTCGGCGTAGTGGGTCATGCGGGAGTCGTGAGTGACGATCACCGCGGCGGTGTGCCGCGAGCGCAGTTCGCTCTGGATGAGCTCCATCACCTGGCCGCCTGTCGTCGTGTCGAGCGCCGCGGTCGGCTCGTCGAACAGCACGAGTGCCGGGCTGTTGAACAGGGCACGACCGATCGCCACGCGCTGGCGCTCGCCACCGCTGAGCTGTGCGGGCAGGTTGCCGGCGCGATGGCCGAGGCCCAGCTCGTCGAGCAACTGCCGGGCGCGGGCGCGGGCCGCCTTGGGCCCGGTGCCGCGCCGGCCGGCGATCTCGTCGACCACCACCAGGTTCTCCTCGGCCGTGAGGAACGGGACGAGGTTGACGGACTGGAACACGAACCCGACCGACGAGCGGCGGAACTCGGTCAGCTCGCGAGCACCGAACTGCGTGATGTCCTTGCCGCCGACCACGACCGTGCCCTCGGTGGCCGACAGCAGCCCACCGGCGATCGACAACAGTGTGGTCTTGCCCGAACCCGACGGACCGAGGAGGGCGACGATCTCGCCCGACCCCACGGTGAGCGATGCGTGGTCGACCGCGACGATGTCTGCGTCACCGCTCCGGTACACCTTGCGGACGCCCTCAAAGCGCAGGGCGTCGTCGGGCATGGCTGCGACAGGTGTCGACGGATCGGTCATGAGGAGCTCCCGATGGCTGAGGCGGGGTCGATGCGGGTGACCCGGCGGAGCGAGATGGCGCTGCCGAGCACGGCGGCGACGATGAGGGCGACGAAGGTGAACACGAACCGGCCGGTGGTGAGCTGCAGCGGCACCGCGGCGGGCAGTACGGCGTCGGCGAGCGCGGCGAGCGCGCTGCCAGCGACGAAGGCGATGACCGCCACGACGACCGCCTGGACGACGATGCCGGCGAAGAGCCGGCCGGTCGACGCACCGACGGCCTTCAGCACGCCGTACAGCGCGGTGCGCTCGAGCGTGAGCAACGAGAAGAACAGGCCGACGACGGCGAGCACCACGGCCAGTGTCGATCCGATGATCGCGTTGAACGTGCTGCTCTGCTCGCGCACACCGGGCAGCGCGTCGACGGCGCCGTCTCGCGTGAGGGTCGAGGTGGCGCCGCCGGTGGCGGCGTCGATGGTCGACGGGTGGGTCGAGGACGTGAGCTACCTCCTGCAGGGCGGGCTGTGGGTCGACCTGCCCACGTGGCGAGCGGTGCAGAACGCCAACCGCCCCGATGCGTTCGTGCCAGACGACGTGGTCCAGGTGCTCGTGGTGCAGGGATCCGGCGACCTGCCGTCGACCATCGACGCCGCCACCGGCGGCGCCACCTCGACCCTCACGCGAGACGGCGCCGTCGACGCGCTGCCCGGTGTGCGCGAGCAGA
>JBEGOE010000002.1:0-6046 GCA_041182165.1 Actinomycetota bacterium | reverse complement strand
GAGGCCGAGCCAGGCGCCGTCCCCCCCGAGGGCCGGGCGCGGGAGCGGCTCGAGACCCAGGAGGTCCGACCAGAACGCCAGCGACCGGTCGAGGTCGGTGACGGTGAGCGACACGTGGTTGACGGCGAGCGCGAGTGCCATGGTCGCGAGTCTGTCAGGCCGTGGCCTGCGCCGGATCAGGCGGCCGGCGGGTGGCCAGGAGCGCCCGGTTCAGCTCGGCACCGAGCAGACCGGCGGTGGCGTGCAGCCCGAGCCAGGCGAGCAGCGCGATGACCGCGGCGAACGAGCCATACACGCGGCTGGCGCCCGCGATCGCCCGGGCGACGATGGTGGTGCCGAGCAGTTGGAGCAACGCGAAGACGATGCCCGCGACCACTGCGCCCGGGGCGACGTCGCGCCACGCTGACGGCGTGCTGCACAACGACCGGAAGATCGCAGCGAGGACCGCCGCGTTCACGATCGCGGCCCCCAGCACCAACAGAGTGTTCCCGATCGTCGCGTAGTCGGACTTGCCGCCGACGGCGGTGAGGAAGGTCGACGCCACCAGGGCCGCGCCGACGACCCCGATGGCAACCAGCGCGCGGAGCCGCGTCGCGACGAAGGTCGAGCGGTCGTCGATGGGGATCTCGTGCACGTCGTCGAGGGCGTTCTGGACGGAGATGAACGCCTTCATGCCGCTCCACAGCGCGATGAGCAGACCGCCGACGAGCACGGCGACGCTGCCGCTGAGCTCGTCGGGGCTGGTTGCGATGGTGTCGCCGATGATCGGCAGTTGGGCGAGCGCCGAATCGACGATGTCGTCCTGGTAGCCGGGATGGTCCTGGAGGATGAAGCCCAGCACCGTCGTGAACACCAGGAACAACGGGAACACCGAGATGAAGCCGTAGTGGGAGATGACGGCAGCGTTCCGGCTGGTCTGGTGCAGGCGGTACCCCTCGATCACCCGCACCGCCACGTCGGCGGCACGCGATCGCGACCGCGCTGCCACGATCCGGGGATGGTGGTTCCACGGGCGCCGTTTCATACGGATCCGTAGAGTACGCATGCATGAACGTCACCGTGGCCTGCATCCAGATGTCGATGTCCGACGTGGTCGCCGAGAACGTCGCGGCTGCCGAGCGCCTGGTGCGTGACGCAGCGGCGCAGGGCGCCCAGATCATCCTGCTGCCCGAGCTGTTCGAGGGCCTCTACTTCTGCATCGAGCAACTGCCGCAGCACTTCGCCCGAGCCAAGCCCGTCGAGGGGCACCCGACCGTCGAGCACTTCCGCCGCCTCGCCGCCGAGCTCGAGGTGGTGCTCCCGCTCAGCATCTACGAGGCGGCCGGCCAGGTCACCTACAACACCGTCGTGGTCATCGACGCCGACGGTTCGGTGCTCGGCACCTACCGCAAGAGCCACATCCCCGACGGCCCCGGTTACAACGAGAAGTACTACTTCAACCCCGGCGATACCGGCTTCCGGGTGTGGCCCACGCGCTACGGCACGTTCGGCGTGGCGATCTGCTGGGACCAGTGGTTCCCCGAGGCCGCCCGGACGATGGCGCTCATGGGCGCCGAGATGCTGTTCTACCCGTCGGCCATCGGCAGCGAGCCGCTCGATCCGACGTGGGACTCGAGCAGCCACTGGCAGCGGGTCATGCAAGGTCACGCCGGAGCGAACCTGATGCCGCTCGTGGCGTGCAACCGGATCGGGCGCGAGCAGGGGGTCGTCGAGCGCGAGATCACCTTCTACGGCTCGTCGTTCATCGCCGACAACACCGGTGCCAAGGTTGCCGAGGCGCCCCGCGACGCCGAGGCCGTGCTGGTGGCCACGTTCGACCTCGAGGCCCAGCGCGAGATGCGCCGGTCGTGGGGCCTGTTCCGCGACCGTCGACCCGACCTGTACGGGCGCCTCCTCACCATCGATGGCAGCACCCCGTCGCCGGCATGAGCGCCAGTGCATCCACCCGCATGCCGGGCGAGTTCGAACCGCACGAGCGCACGGTCGTCGTGTGGCCCACGCGCGACTCTGTCTACAGGGGCTCGCTGCTCGACGAGGCGCGCGACGCGCACGCCGAGCTGGCGCGGGCGATGGCCCGCTTCGAGCCGGTCACCATGATCGCCGACCCGGACGAGGCCGACGACGCCACCGAGCGGTGCGGCGGTGGCATCGAGGTCGTGGCGCTGCCGGTCGACGTCTCGTGGTTCCGTGACTCCGGCCCCATCTACGTCGTCGGCGACGGCGGGCGCACCGCGATCGACTTCACGTTCAACTCGTGGGGCGAGAAGTTCGTGCCGTGGGACCGCGACGCAGCGGTGGCGCGGGCGTGGGCGGAGCACGCTGGGCACCCGGTCCGGTCGGTGCCATTGGTGTTCGAGGGCGGCTCGATCAGCGTCGACGGCCAGGGCACTGGGGTCACCACGACGCAGTGCCTCATGCACCCCAACCGCAACCCGTCGCTCACCCAGACCGAGATCGAGGTGGCCGTGTGCGACGCGCTCGGCCTCGACGTGCTGCTGTGGCTGCCGTACGGGCTGGCGCTCGACGACGACACCGACGGTCACGTCGACAACATCGCGTGCTTCGCTCGGCCGGGCACGTTGGTGATGCAGGGCTGCGACGACCCGGACGAGCCCGACTGGCTGCGGCTGAACGTCGACCGACGTGTCGCCCAGGGCGCCATCGATGCACGTGGCGAGGCGATCGAGGTCGTCGAGGTGCCGGTGCTGCCGTTCATCGAGCGCGACGGCGTGCGCGCCCCCGTGCCGTACCTCAACTACTACGTCGGCAACGGCTTCGTCGTGGTGCCCACCTGCGGCCATGCCGCCGACGCCGACATGATCGCGATCATCGCCGAGCAGTACCCGGGTCGCGAGACGTTCGGCCTCGACATCGGCGCCATCCTCGCCCTCGGCGGCGGCGGCATCCACTGCATCACCCAACAGATCCCCGAACTTCGTCGCTGAGGTCTCGCCAGACGACACCTCAGCGACAAAGTTCCCAGTCGATGGGGGTGAGGCCGGCGGCGGTGAGCGCGTCGTTGGTGCGGCTGAACGGCTTCGTGCCGAAGAACCCGCTGTGCGCGCTGAGCGGTGACGGGTGCGGTGACTCGATCACGACGTGACGGTCGAGGTCGATGAGCGCCTTCTTCTTCCGGGCCGGTGCGCCCCACAGCAGGAACACCACCGGATGCTCCTTGTCGTTCACATGCCGCAGCACCTCGTCGGTGAACGTCTCCCAGCCCTTGCCGTGGTGCGAGCCCGCTGCGCCGCCCCTGACGGTGAGGCACGTGTTCAGCATCAGCACACCCTGGCGCGCCCATCCCTCGAGGTTGCCGTGACCGGGCGGGGCGATCCCCAGGTCGGACTGCAACTCCTTGAAGACGTTCACCAGCGACGGCGGGGGCGGCACGCCGCGACGGACCGAGAAGCAGAGGCCGTGGGCCTGCCCCGGCCCGTGGTACGGGTCCTGGCCGAGCAGCACCACCCGGGTGTCGGCGTACGGCGTCAGGTGCAGGGCGGCGAACACGTCGGCGGCCGGCGGGTGGACCGGCCCACGGACGCGCTCGTCGGCGACGAACTGCTGCAGCGACTGCCAGTACGGCTTGGCGAACTCGTCACGCAGCAGCGGGTTCCAGTCCGTCGTCACGTGCCCATTGTGCATCGCCGCGGCGCAGCGACGGTGGCCCGCTACCGTCTGCGGGCATGAGGCCCGACCGAGACCTGATCGTCGCGATCGACATCGGTGGCACCAAGATGGCCGCCGGCCTGATGACGCTCCGTGGTGACCTCGTCGACCGCACGCAGGTGCCCGTCGACCACTCGCTCGGCGAGCACGAGTTGTTCGAGAGCCTCGCTGCGATCGCCGACCAGATGATGGTGCGGGCAGTCGAGCACCACCAGATGGTGCCGGTGTGCGTCGGTGTCGGCTCCGCCGGCCCGCTGTCGCTCAACGCCGAGACCGTGTCGCCGCTGAACATCAACGCCTGGCGTGAGTTTCCCTTGCGGTCGCGGCTCGCCGAGACCACCGGCCTGCCGGTGTACGGCGACCTCGACGCCAAGTCGCTCGCGCTGGCCGAGGGCTGGCTCGGTGCAGCGCAGGGCCGCAGCAACTTCATGGCGATGGTCGTCTCGACCGGGGTGGGCGGCGGGGTCATCCTGAACGGTCAGCTCGTCGACGGCGCCACCGGCAACGCCGGGCACATCGGTCACCTGATCGTCGAGCCGCACGGCCGACGATGCGCCTGCGGAGCGCGCGGCTGCCTCGAGGCCGAGGCATCGGGCCGGGCGATCGAGGCGATCACCGGACGCTCGCCCACCGAGCCGAGCTACGAGACCATGCAGCGCACCGGCGAGCTCGTGGGGCGCGCGATCGCCTCGGTGTGCAACCTGCTCGACCTCGACCTCGCCGTGGTCGGCGGTTCGGTGGCGCTGGGGGTCGGGGCGACGTTCTTCAACAGCGCCCAGGCGGCGCTCGACCGGCACTCGCAGCTCGAGTACAGCCGCGGTGCGCGCGTCACGCCCGCCCGTCTCGGCGACCGCGGGCCGCTCATCGGTGCCGGCGCCGTGGGCATGCGCGGCATGCGTCGCGCGGCGCGCGCCGCCTGATGCGCCGGCTGAAACGGACGGCTTCAGCCGCCGAAGCGGCGGTACACCCGCTCCAGCGGGCCCATGCCGGCGAACCGCACCCACATGCTGCCGATCAGCATCGCGACGACCCAGAAGGTGCCGGCGAACAGCAGCGCCGACCCGAGGCCGGGGTCGATCGCCTCCATCCGGTTCACCGCCACGTTGAACACGAAGACGTGCGCGACATAGATGCTGAGGGTCATCTGCCCGGCCATCTGCAGCGTCCGGATGGCCGCGGACGTGGGGTGGCGCTCGGCCACGAACGACACGAGACAGAACGCCGCCACGGAGGTGCCCAGGGTGCCGACCGTGTAGAGCAACCCTCGGTCGTACGGCTGGGTCGACCACATCGTGACGGCCATCTGGTCGCCGGCACGTCCGTTCGTGGCGAGGTGGTTCGTCAGGTACGTGAGTGCCGTCACGGCCAGACCCCCGGCGGCGATGCGCAGCAAGGGGATGTGCGGGAGCGACCGACCGATCACCATGCCGGCGCAGAGGAAGGCGAGCCATGGCAGCAGCGGGTGCGTTCCGTTGACGAAGGTGTCGAGCAGCAGCCCGCGTGGCGAGCGCGACCCGAGCGTGTCGGGCCGGAAGACCCAATCGGGGAAGCGGCCGTCCTCGGCGCGGCGCACGCCCCACCACTGGATCGCCTGCGCCGCCACCGCGGCCGTGGCACCGACCACGACGAGCCAGCGGGTGCGCAGCGTGAACAGCAGCGCGGCGATCACGAACGCGGCACCGTAGAAGAACAGGATCGTGCCGTTCCAGATCCAGTCGAGCACGAACCCGCATGCGTACAGCAGGACGCCGCGCCTGGCCAGTCGCCAGCGGTGCTCGGAGATCGCGGATCGATCGGCCGCGGCGCACGCGCTGGCGGTCAGCAGCGACACACCGACGCCGGCGACCAGCATGAAAGTTGCGGCGAACCGTGTGGCGAGGACTCCTTCGAACGGGTCGAAGAGCCGGTCCGCCCATGAACTGCCGGGCCGGGCGGCGGCATCCATGCCGTTCAGGTATCCGTGGTAGTTGACCACCACCACGCCGATGAGGGCGATGGCGCGCGTGACGTCGGGCCCGACCAAACGGCCGGCGCGCCGATGACTCACCGCCGCCACACGACCTCGTCCGGGGCGACGGTGATGAGCGGGCGCTGCACGTCGACACGATCGCCCACCGACGGCTGCGGTCCGTCGCGCGGTGCGAGCACCATCGACGTGTGCATGTGAGGTAGCTCGAGCAGCGCCAGTCTGAGGCGAGCGAAGTGGAACGGGCTCCGCCCGTCAGACAGCGGCGCGATGCCGTGTGCCGACCCGGCTCCCACCATGGCGAGCGTGCCGTCGCCCGGCACCTCGCCCAGCCGGTACCCGGCGCGGTCGCCGGCGTGCACCGGGCGGGTGTCGAGGACGTCGGCGTCGAGGTGCAGCGACGCCTTGTCGCCG
>JBEGOE010000001.1:0-8015 GCA_041182165.1 Actinomycetota bacterium | reverse complement strand
GCTCGGGAGTGCGGAGGTCGGTGTCGTCGAGGCCGACCGACTCGCGCGGCGCGCCGCTGGGGGCGGCGCGGTGGCGCGCCGGGATGCTGGCGCCGTGCCCCACGTCGACCGACGTGATCTGGATGACCTGCACGGTCTGCCCGAGCCGCAGGGCAGGCAGCATGTCGCGCAGCGTGCGGTAGGCAATCGCACTCGGGTCGTTGCCGCGGTGGAGCCTGACCGGACGCTGGATGGCGATCGGGTCGTGCGGCACGACGGCGAGCAGTGGGGCGCGGTCACCCTCGGCGTCGAGGTCGGCGTCCGAGCGGATGATGTCGTCGAAGCGGTGGACGATCGCTGCGGCGACGACACCGAGCACGAGGCCGCCGAGCAGCGCCAGCAGGGTGGTGCGCACCGGCGTGGGCGTGACCGGCGAGTCGGGCGAGGTGGCTGCACGAACGACGGTGGCGGAGGTTCCCTCGTCGAACGGCGGGCCCTGCAGGGCGATGTACGACTGGGCGTAGGCGTTGGCGTACCAGGCCGCGATGTCTGGGTCGATGTCCCGAACCCGAACGAGCACCACACCACCACTCGACTTCGCGACGGCGTCGACCGGCGGGACGGGGTTGTAGCCGACCATGGTTCGCACGCGCGCCTCGACCTGATCGCCTTCGATGACAGCGATCTCGCGCTGCACGAGCGCCACCTGGTCGGCTGCGGTGACGACGGTGGAGGTGGCCGGCGGGCGGATCACGATCTGCGCTTCACCCTCGTAGCGCGGCTCGTCGAGCATCATCAGGACGAGCGCGGTGAGCACCGTGGACGCAACAGCGACGAGCACGATGGCACGCTGCTGCTGGAGCGCACGGAACCAACTGCGGCCCCGACGCGCCCGATGGTGACCGTTCGCGTCCATGCCGAGCCGAGCGTACTGCGGCCGCCGCGCCGACGGTTGCTGCGTCAGCCGAGCAGGGCCGGCGCCAGCCGGCGCCACTGCTGCTCGGGCATCGCCGAGCCGTCCTGCAGCACCTGCACGCACACGTGATCGGCACCGGCGGCATGGTGCTGGGCGACGCGCTCGGCGATCTGCTCCTCGGTGCCCCACGCGACGATCGCGTCGACGAGGCGATCGCTGCCGCCGTCGGCGCGGTCGTCCTCGGTGAAGCCGAGGCGCACGAGGTTGTTGAAGTAGTTCGGCAGGCCGAGGTAGATCTTCATGCCGGCGCGGGCGATACGGCGGGCCTCGGTGGGGTCGGTCTCGAGCACCACCATCTGCTCGGGCGCCAGCAGCGCGTCGGGGCCCATCACGTCGCGCGAGATCTGCGTGTGCTCGGGCGTGGTGAAGTACGGGTGCGATCCGTTGGCCCGGGTGGCCGAGAGCTCGAGCATCTTCGGGCCGAGAGCGGCGAGCAGGCGGCCGGGATCGTGCTCGGGGCCTCGGGCCATGAACAGCGCCTTGTCCATGCGCTCGAGGTACTGAACCATGTAGCTGTACGGCTTGCTGTAGTCGTGCTTGCGCACGCCCGCGACGAGGTGGCCGTGGCTGACGCCGAGGCCGAGCAGGAAGCGGTCGGGGAACGCCTCGGCGAGGGTCTTCTGCCCGGCGGCCATGGTCATGGGATCACGTGCGTAGATGTTGGCGATGCCGGTGGCGACGGGCAGGCGCTCGGTGGCGCCGAGCAGCACGGCCGACGAGACGAACGGGTCGCGACCCACGGCCTCGGCGACCCACAGGGCCCCGAAACCGAGCTCTTCCACGACCTGCGCTGCACGGCGTGCCTCGGGGGTGGTGAGGGCGTCGATGCCGCCGTACCAGATGCCGACGCGACCGATGTCGACGGTGGGCTTGCTCATGGGGGTCTGCCTTTCGTAGGACGCTGCGGCGAGGTTACTGCTGGGCGCCGGGCACGACCCGGGCGGCGCGGGCCGCAACCGAGTCGACGATGTCGCGGTCGTAGGTGAAGCGGCCGTCGCGCACGGTGTGCAGGGTCCAGCCCGATGCGATGCCGCCGACGCGCTCGGGCGTCGCCTCGTACACGATGTTCCACTGGCTCCACGCGACCGTCTGGTCGCCGGCAGCGTCGACGAGCTGGAAGGTGACGCCACGGGCCGGCATCTCGGTCTTCATCTTCTCCATGAACTCGGCGATGGCGGCGCCACCGACGATGTCACCGAAGATCGGGTCCTCGAACAGCGCGTCGTCGGCGAAGAGCGGCGCCAGCTTGCTGTAGTCGCCACCGTCCTGCAGCTCCCAGAAGCGACGCACGAGATCGTGCGCCGGCAGCTCGCCGGGAGCGGCAGCGGGGGCGAACGGGGCCGACAGGCCGGCTGCCGCAGCGGCGTTCGGCACGGGTCCGCCGGGGCGGAGCTGGGCCATCGCCACCGGGTCGACGTAGTCGGCGACGAAGCAGACCTTGCCGTCGCGCAGTCGATACAGGCTCTGGCCCGGCACGGGCACCTCGACGCCGTCGGGGCCGGGCCCGGCCATCGTCCACTTCGCCCAGCCGCACACCGTGTCGGCCTCGACCTCCCAGTCGAGGAAGCGGATGCCCGAACCGGGGACGACGCGCTCCATCAGCTCCATGAACCCGCGGATCTGACCGAGCCCGCGTTGAGCTCCGTGGAAGGGGTCGTAGTAGACGGCGTCGTCGGTGAAGAGCTCGACGAGGCGCGTGTAGCGCTGGTCGGACTCGACGGCGCCGAAGTTGCGGATGATGTCGACAGCAGGTCCCGGCATGGCCGGAGTGTACGGATGTGGGGGTCGTGGGGCCGAGGTGAAGGCGTCCCCGGAGGCGGTCGACCTGTCGAACTCGGCGCCGGCTGAGTTCGGCAGCAAGGGGTGGTGAGGGTGTAAGGATCCAGGTCTCCGGGCGCAATGGGTTGTGGTGGGAACCCGCGGCCGGCCGCACCCAACGCCTCCAGCTACGCCCGTCCGGCCACTTCGACGAGGACGGCAACCCCATCCCACTTCGCCGCCACCATCCCGACACCCCGCGGCGAAAGCCGACAGCCCGGTTCGTCAACCTGTAGCCACCCTGCGCGCCTACTCGATGCGCGGACGGTGATCCCGGGGGCCAAACCCCTATCCCGCCAGCACATACGCTGGACCCGAGTCCCCGAGGCAACGTGACGTTCATGAGCGACACCAAGACAACGAGGAGGGCAGCTGCGTCCAGAGCATCCGGCCCGCGAACCTTCATGGTGTCGGCCCTTGTCGGGCTGGCTCTCGCGGTGCTCATGGGCGGTTGTTCGGCTGGATCTCCAGCTACCTCGACGTCCACTGTGTCGGAGGTGCCCGGCGCGACCGCCGCCGGGTCGACCGATCCCGCTGCCAGGTACGAAGTCACGGTGGACGGGGGATTCGGGTCTGGCTCGTACCCGCCCGGTGCCACCGTGCACGTGTGGTCGGCGGTCTCGACCACCGACGGGGTCGTGGAGTGGTGGAGTGGTGATGTCGGCCTCCTCGCGGAGCCCGACGAGTGGCGCACGACCTTCGTGATGCCGGCCCGTGACGTTGCGCTGGTGGCCAGCAGCAGCACGCAGGTGCTCACGCTCGACGCGGAGACCTTCAACGGCGTCACCGCAGTGGCCAAGACGGTGCGGTACCACTTCCCTCCGCAGATGCGTGGTGTCGTGCTCTTCAGCCACGGCACGGGAGGAAGCGGCGCCTTCATCGAGTCGACCGAAGCCTTCCCGGTCGCGCTCGCGCTCGTGGCTGACGGCTACGGCGTGGTGTCCATCGACGCAGAGGAAGCCGTTGCAGGGGACCTGAACGGAGACGGCAAGCAACGCTGGGTCGGCCGGGTGAGCGCTGACAACGTTGATCTCGGCAACCTCAACGTGCTCTTCGACTCGTTCGAGGAGCGCGGTTTGATCTCGACCGGGACGTCGAAGTTCGCGCTGGGCATGTCGGCCGGCGGCAACTTCAGCCACCTCCTCGGCACCGTTGCCGCAACCCGTGCAGCAGCATCGTTCCCGCAGCTGCGGTTCGCAGCTGTCGTCTCCTACTGCGCCGACGCGACGGCGTCGAGGTCGTCGTCGCTGTCGACCACACCGTCTGCGTGGTACATGTGCGCAGCCGAGGACAACCCGGAGGTGTCGAACGCCGAGGCGCGCGCGAACGAAGCCGAGCTACGCCAACGTGGGATCGCCACCGACTATGCAGAGCACTCCCCGTCGCCGCTGTACGACGAGCGCTTCACCCGGATCGACGGCATCGATGCGACGGCGTCGGCGGCGATGGCGGCGGAACTACGAGCAGCGGGCTTCACCGATGGTGCAGGGTTCATCACCCGTGCCAGTGACGAGATCACATCGGCGGTGGCGGCAGATCCGACGTCGTTCCCGACGATCATGGCGAACCCTCGGGTCAACCAGGTACGCCTGCAGATCAGGGTGATGCGCGCCGAGCATGCGATGTTCGCCGACCTGACCCGGCGCACCATCGACTTCCTCGACCGCTTCAACCCGAACCCGTCGACCTGACCGGCCGCCAGTTGGCAGGCGGTCTCGCTCGTCCGCGAGCGGACCGATCTGTTCGCACAGGAGCAAGCAGCCTGATGACCATCCGCGGCAGGTGGGGGTCTATCCACGATCCCGGGAGACGCGGTGCGAAGCCCCCGACACACGATGTCGGGGTTGATTGATGCACCATCCAACACCCCTTGCTGCCGAACTCGGCGCCGGCCGAGGATGAGCCGCCCTTCATGCTCGAGGCATCGACGCGCTGAGGAATGAATGTGATCCCGGACGACTCGCCCGCTGTCACGATTTCGGTCGAACCTGTCGTGTGCCCCGTGCTCTCGAGCCTCCGAGCATCACCTGCCCGATGAGCAACAGCAGCAGGGCGGCCTGGAGGATGCCGGTGACGCGTGAACCCGTGAAGGGCAGCGGTTCGGACTGCACCGGGTCGCGCGGCGTCGGGCCGCTGGCGGCAACGCTCGGCTCGGTGACCACAGGGCCCTGCGACGTGACCTGCGGGGTCGTGCCGCCACTCCCCCCCGACGTGGTCGCCGGACCCTGGGAACCCTGACCGACCGTCGTGCTCGGACCACAGCCGCCGGGCACGATCACCTCGATGGTCACGGTGTAACTGCCTGCGGGCACGTCGGTGAAGGTCTGCGTGGTCGAGCCGGACGCCGGCACCGTCAGTTGGGGGCCGCGCAACGGGCCGGAGGGCAGCCCGTTCAGCACGACCACGACCACCGCGCCGGCACATTCCGTCACGGGCACCACCACGGGCGAACCACCCGGCACCACCGGTACCTCGACACGCACCACGACGGTGGACGGGACCGGCGACTCGACGCTCAGTACCGTGGTGGTGGTGGTGGGGACAGGGCCACCGGCCGACGAGGCGATCGTCGTCGTCGTTGCGACGGGAGGAGGGGTCGGGATCGTGGCCGGCGCACCACCCGGCACGGTGCTCCCCGTGCCGTCAGCCGCAGCGCTGCCCGACCATGCGAGGATCGCCACACAGACGGCGAGCACCTTCGCCTTCACGGTCACGGCCGGAACACCACTTCCTCGATACGGGCCAAGAGAAACAAAGCGCCCACACGATCAGCGTAGGGGAGCCCCCCGATGAAGCCGAGGATCCCTCGGCAAATCTGCGCCTCTGCCCCCTGGCACGCGCCTCGTAGGCTGCGCTGCATGGAATCCGACGCACGCATCTACGTCGCAGGGCATGCCGGCCTCGTCGGATCTGCCGTCGTGCGCCGGCTCGAGGCGGCGGGTCACACCAACATCCTCACCGCCACTCGCCACCAGCTCGACCTGCGCGACCAGGCCGAGGTGTCGTACTGGTTCAAGGCCAACCGGCCCGAGTACGTGTTCCTGGTGGCCGGCACCGTCGGCGGCATCATGGCCAACAGCACCCGGCCCGCCGAGTTCATCTACGACAACCTGATGATCCATGGCACCGTCGTTCACGCCGCCCACGAGTACGACGTCACCAAGCTGCTCTACCTCGGCTCGTCGTGCATCTACCCGCGCAACGCCACACAGCCGATCACCGAAGAAGAGCTGCTCACCGGCCCCCTCGAGCCGACCAACGAGTGGTACGCCATCGCGAAGATCGCCGGCATCAAGCTCTGCCAGGCCTACCGGGCCCAGTACGGGCGCGACTTCATCTCCGCCATGCCCACCAACCTCTACGGGCCGAACGACAACTTCGACCTCACCAGCAGCCACGTCCTGCCGGCATTGATGCGCAAGTTCCACGACGCCAAGGTGAACGGCACCGACGACGTCGAGATCTGGGGCACCGGCGCACCGATGCGCGAGTTCCTCCACGTCGACGACCTCGCCGACGCCTGCGTGCACCTGATGCTCCACTACAGCGACGCCATGCACATCAACGTCGGCACCGGTGACGACCTCACCATCAAGGCACTCGCCGAGAAGATCCGAGACCTCGTCCACCCCACAGCGCAACTGCGCTTCGACACCACCAAGCCAGACGGCACCCCCCGCAAGATCCTCGACGTCACCAGGCTGAAACAGACCGGCTGGGAGCCCACCATCACCCTCGACGAGGGCATCGAAGCCACCTACCGCTGGTTCCTCGAACACCAGTAGATGCGAACCCGAGCCGCTACGAGGCAGCGGCGCTGACCCCTACTCGGATGTCCTGCGGTCGGCGATCCGGTTGCGTGGGCGGAGCTGACGGGGCCTGCCCGTGTGGTGCTGATGTGCTGCCCGCTCCGCTGAGATGACGTTGTCGGAGGCGCCATGAAGCTGTCGTACCCGAACCGATCGCCGACACGACGCCGGGACGTCGAGCAGCTCGTTCACGGTGACGCCGGCGGCGAGGGCGACGCCCAGCAGCACCATGTGGGTGGCGAAGTGATCGTTCGTCTCGAGCAGCCGCACGCGTGCCGGCGTGGAACCGATCTGCGCGGCGAGCTCGGCGTGCGTGAGGCCGGCACGGTGACGGACTCGGCGAATCGCGTCACCCCGACGCGAGGTCATCAAGGTTCTCACGGCTGAGAATGTAGTGACTTGCACCCCTGCACCGATCCGAACAGACGAAACCTTGCGCAATTGATGCGCACGAGTCAGCCGTTCGACCGGATCGAGGGCGCTGCCGGCACCGGGTCGTCCGGCCCATCTTCCGGGGCCTGCCTGGCCGGGCCCACCCCCCGACCGTACATTCCCCATGGTGCATCGGTCCCGCGTCGTCGCGCTCATCGCAGCCGCAGCGGGGCTCTTCACCATCGTCGCCACATCGAGGGGGCCGGGGCTCAGCCCGGACTCGATGGAGTACATCACCGGCGGCGTGAACCTCGCCAACGGCAGCGGTATCACCGGCACCGACGGCGCCCCGATCACCGTCTTCCCACCCGCCCTCTCCGCCGTCGCCGCCCTCGGTGAGACACTCGGCGGGTCACCGCACGGGGCGATCCGCATCCTCCTCGTCCTCTGCTCGGCAGCCATCGTCGTGCTGGGGCACCTGCTGCTGGCCCGCCTGCCGATCGGCAAGCGCATGCTCCTCGGCAGCACCGTGCTCCTCGGGCTCTCCCCCACGCTCCTCAGCGTCACGTCCATCGCCCTGTCGGAGGCGCCGTTCGTCGTCGTCACCCTCGGCTTCCTGCTCGTCCTCGACCGCGTCGTCCGCGACCGCCGGCTCAGCACCGGCACCGCGGCAGCGCTCTGCGCGCTGTCGTCGCTCGGGTTCCTCGTGCGGTACACCGGCGTGTCCCTCATCGCCACCGCCGTCATCGTCTGCGCGGCCACCCTGCGCCCGTGGACACGCCTCACCGTCATCCGCATCATCGGGCTCGGCGCCGCATCGTGCGTGATCCCCGCCCTCTGGGTGGTGCGCAACATCGCGGCCGACGGCACCGTCCTCGGCCCGCGATACCCATCACCCGACAGCCCACTCGCAGTGCCTGCCCGCTTCGTCGGCACGGTCGGCAAGTGGGTCGTCCCGATGGAGCAGAAGCTGCCGAACGTGGTCCTCGGCCTGATCGGGCTCGCCTGGTGCGGGCTCGTGGCCTGGGGCCTGCTCATCGCCTGGCGCCGCACCGGCACCG